>NZ_JCBANA010000192.1:0-207 GCF_059760725.1 Achromobacter sp. 1014246743 | reverse complement strand
GCTCGGCCAGGAACCCCTGGATCTCGCGCACCGTCATGCCCCGTGCGTACATCGCGATGATCTTGTCATCGAACCCGGTAAAGCGGCGTTCATGCTTGGGGATCAGGATCGGGGCAAAGCTGCCATCTCGGTCCCGAGGGATGTCCACCCGCAAGGGGCCGTCGTCGGTGAGCACCGTCTTGCGGCTCTTGCCGTTGCGCTGGTTGG
>NZ_JCBANA010000191.1:0-223 GCF_059760725.1 Achromobacter sp. 1014246743 | reverse complement strand
AAGCGGCGTTCATGCTTGGGGATCAGGATCGGGGCAAAGCTGCCATCTCGGTCCCGAGGGATGTCCACCCGCAAGGGGCCGTCGTCGGTGAGCACCGTCTTGCGGCTCTTGCCGTTGCGCTGGTTGGTCGCCTGCTCGGGGCGCTCCTGGCCCTGGGCGTAACCCAGATGATGCCCAAGCTCGGCACCCAACGCCCGTTCGATCAGCGCCTTCTTGAACGCCA
>NZ_JCBANA010000190.1:0-250 GCF_059760725.1 Achromobacter sp. 1014246743 | reverse complement strand
GATGCGCCCGAGGGAATCGGAAGATACCGTCTTGGCCGTCAAGTAGAAAAAGCGTAATCAGGCCTGTAAGGCTGCCGCGTCTTGAGCACGCCGAAGCACAGATGCACCACTTTTCGCATGCAGGCGCCCAGGGCCGACATCTTGCTCTTGCCCGCGGCCAGCAGTCGTTGATACAACGCCCGCACATGGGGGTTGTGCTTGGACGCAACGACGCCAGCCATGTATGCCAACGCCCGTACGTCCGCAGGAC
>NZ_JCBANA010000189.1:0-255 GCF_059760725.1 Achromobacter sp. 1014246743 | reverse complement strand
AGACCGATGCGATTGATGCCGTGGCCTTGGCGCACTATGCCCAGACCTTGGCTGGCAAGGCAGACCAGGTCGGTGTGCAGTTTGCTCCACCGGATGAGCAGGTCGAGGTGTTGCAGGCGCTCGTGACGCGTCGCGCACAATTGATGGTCATGCGCACTGCCGAGAAGAACCGCCTAACCGGGGCGGTCCGAGTTCTTAAAGACAGCATCCGAGCAGTCATTAAGACACTCGATGCCCAGATATCCAAGCTGGATA
>NZ_JCBANA010000188.1:0-255 GCF_059760725.1 Achromobacter sp. 1014246743 | reverse complement strand
CCGACGTCGACAGCGCGCTGGCCGACCTGGCCCCGCGCCCCTACACCACGCAGTACCGCGAAACCGACTACGCCTTCATCAGCCGCCTGTTGGCCGAGGCCGGCCTGGGCTGGACCGTGCTGGAAGATGCCGAGGTGCCGGCGCGCCACGTGGTGCAGATTTTTGCCGACAGCCGTGCCCTGGCCGAAGACGCGGAGTCGTCCAGCGGCGGCGTGCGGTTCCAGCGCGCCAGCGCCACCGAATCGCGCGACACCG
>NZ_JCBANA010000187.1:0-255 GCF_059760725.1 Achromobacter sp. 1014246743 | reverse complement strand
CCGACGTCGACAGCGCGCTGGCCGACCTGGCCCCGCGCCCCTACACCACGCAGTACCGCGAAACCGACTACGCCTTCATCAGCCGCCTGTTGGCCGAGGCCGGCCTGGGCTGGACCGTGCTGGAAGACGCCGAGGTGCCGGCGCGCCACGTGGTGCAGATTTTTGCCGACAGCCGTGCCCTGGCCGAAGACGCGGAGTCGTCCAGCGGCGGCGTGCGGTTCCAGCGCGCCAGCGCCACCGAATCGCGCGACACCG
>NZ_JCBANA010000186.1:0-255 GCF_059760725.1 Achromobacter sp. 1014246743 | reverse complement strand
ACACTGATGGTTATGACCTGGTGATATAGCGTTCCAAGTGTCGTTCAATACAAAATCTGGCTGCACCGTCAGCAGCCAGCCAACACCAATTACACCCCACTGTGCGTGATCATCGAGCGAGTCTCTGGTCACCCACACGTTGCGCTTCTTCCAAGATTGGAGTTGTTGCCCTCAAAGCAACCACTCAACCAGTTACGCCTGACGACCATAGCAAGGTGGTACCACTCCTTCCCATCCCGAACAGGACAGTGAAAC
>NZ_JCBANA010000185.1:0-255 GCF_059760725.1 Achromobacter sp. 1014246743 | reverse complement strand
AGACCGATGCGATTGATGCCGTGGCCTTGGCGCACTATGCCCAGACCTTGGCTGGCAAGGCAGACCAGGTCGGTGTGCAGTTTGCTCCACCGGATGAGCAGGTCGAGGTGTTGCAGGCGCTCGTGACACGTCGCGCACAATTGATGGTCATGCGCACTGCCGAGAAGAACCGCCTAACCGGGGCGGTCCGAGTTCTTAAAGACAGCATCCGAGCAGTCATTAAGACACTCGATGCCCAGATATCCAAGCTGGATA
>NZ_JCBANA010000184.1:0-255 GCF_059760725.1 Achromobacter sp. 1014246743 | reverse complement strand
GGGACCGGGTGATCCCGTTCTTTATGTTCCCCCCGGCCATCCGCAAGGTGATTTACACCACCAATGCCATCGAGAGCATCAATGCGCAGTTGCGTCGGGCGGTCAAAACCCGAGGCCACTTCCCCAGCGACGAGGCGGCCACCAAACTGCTCTGGCTGGTACTGCGCAACATTACCGAGAGCTGGGGTGGCGCCACACATGACTGGAAAACCGCCATGAACCAGTTCGCCATCATCTATGCCGAACGCTTCACTG
>NZ_JCBANA010000183.1:0-255 GCF_059760725.1 Achromobacter sp. 1014246743 | reverse complement strand
TATATCACCAGGTCATAACCATCAGTGTTATAGGATCAAGCCTCACGAGCAATTAGTATCGGTTAGCTTAACGCATTACTGCGCTTCCACACCCGACCTATCAACGTCCTGGTCTCGAACGACTCTTCAGGGGGATCAAGTCCCCGGGATACCTAATCTTCAGACGAGTTTCCCGCTTAGATGCCTTCAGCGGTTATCTCTTCCGTACTTAGCTACCCGGCAATGCCATTGGCATGACAACCGGTACACCAGAGG
>NZ_JCBANA010000182.1:0-255 GCF_059760725.1 Achromobacter sp. 1014246743 | reverse complement strand
GCACGTCGAAGGCTGGACCGGCCGCGAGGCGCTGTCGGGCGTGGCGCAACTGCGCATCGTGGCGCTGTCCGACGATGCCGGCCTGTCGTTGCAAGACATGATCTCGCGGCCCGTCACGCTCTGGACGACGCGCGCCGACGGCAGCCGCAGCGGCCGCAGCGGCGTGGTGCGCGAAGCGGAATTGCTGGCCGGTGATGCAGGGCTTGCGCGCTACCGGCTGACGGTGGCTCCGTGGCTGTGGCTGGCCACGCAGCG
>NZ_JCBANA010000181.1:0-255 GCF_059760725.1 Achromobacter sp. 1014246743 | reverse complement strand
GTGCCTGGCTGTACTTGGACATGGAGAAGCAGAAGACGAAGTAGATCAGCGAGATGAACAGGTACGCCTCTACCCCGAAGCCGCGCCATGCCGCGTCGGACAGCGCCGCCTTGGCGGCCAGCGTCAGATCGAAGATGCCGATGATGACCACCAGCGAGGTGTCCTTGAACAGCGCGATGAAGATGCTGACCAGCGGCGGGATGACGATCTTCAGGGCCTGCGGCAGGATGATCTTGCGCATCTGCTGCCAGTAGT
>NZ_JCBANA010000180.1:0-256 GCF_059760725.1 Achromobacter sp. 1014246743 | reverse complement strand
CGCGTCGAAGCGCTGTCGCGCTTCACCCTGCCCGACCAGCCCTGGACTCGCCGCGCGTTCTCGCCGCTGTTCCAGGAAGCGCGCCAGTGGCTGCGCGCCGAATTCGAGGCCGCGGGCCTGACGACGCATGTGGATGCCGGCGGCAACCTGATCGGCACCCGCGCCGGCCGCAACCCCGCCCGCAAGCCCATCGCCACCGGCTCGCATTGCGACACCGTGCCCAGCGGCGGCCGCTTCGACGGCATCATCGGCGTGC
>NZ_JCBANA010000179.1:0-258 GCF_059760725.1 Achromobacter sp. 1014246743 | reverse complement strand
GACGCCATTGTTCGTCGTACGGATACGTGCCGAACAGGATCAGGCGGTGCTTCTCGATGATGAAGGCCCAGCAGGCGCCGCCGACGGACGCGCGGCATTCCTGCGCGTTGGCGGCGGTGTAGTTGGCCTTGATGAAAGCCCATTCCACCAGCGCCGGCACCGACATCAACAGGAACCAGGCCACCAGCACGGTGATCAGGATGTTCAGCGGCGAGGAAAACAGGCGCTCGCGCACCCAGGCCCACGCACCGACGTGGG
>NZ_JCBANA010000178.1:0-260 GCF_059760725.1 Achromobacter sp. 1014246743 | reverse complement strand
ACGCCGCACGCGACCTGGCCGTGCAGGCCGGCGTGAACGCCTACGCCGAAGACCACTACCGCCGGGAAAAGAAAAGCGGCTTCTCGGTGGGCGGCATGGGCATCTCGTATGGCCGCAGCGACAGCAAGTCCAGCCAGCGCGTGGACGGCACCACGCAAAGCGACGCGCGCAGCTTGCTCGGCACGACCGGCGGCAACGTCATCCTGACCGCGGGCCGCAATGCCAGCCTCGTCGGCAGCGACATCGTCGCCGGCAAGGCG
>NZ_JCBANA010000177.1:0-260 GCF_059760725.1 Achromobacter sp. 1014246743 | reverse complement strand
ACGCCGCACGCGACCTGGCCGTGCAGGCCGGCGTGAACGCCTACGCCGAAGACCACTACCGCCGGGAAAAGAAAAGCGGCTTCTCGGTGGGCGGCATGGGCATCTCGTATGGCCGCAGCGACAGCAAATCGAACCAGCGCGTGGACGGCACCACGCAAAGCGACGCGCGCAGCTTGCTCGGCACGACCGGCGGCAACGTCATCCTGACCGCGGGCCGCAATGCCAGCCTCGTCGGCAGCGACATCGTCGCCGGCAAGGCG
>NZ_JCBANA010000176.1:0-264 GCF_059760725.1 Achromobacter sp. 1014246743 | reverse complement strand
CATCAACAGGAACCAGGCCACCAGCACGGTGATCAGGATGTTCAGCGGCGAGGAAAACAGGCGCTCGCGCACCCAGGCCCACGCACCGACGTGGGTCTTGGGCGGCGGCAGCCCTTCGGTGGGGATATGCGTGGTGCTGCTCATATCAACGCTCCACCAGCGCGATGCGCTTGTTGTACCAGTTCATGAATATCGAGATCGACAGGCTGACCGTCAGGTAGGCGCCCATGATGATGAGAATGCCCTCGATGGCCTGGCCGGTCT
>NZ_JCBANA010000175.1:0-282 GCF_059760725.1 Achromobacter sp. 1014246743 | reverse complement strand
TGCCGTTGCGCTGGTTGGTCGCCTGCTCGGGGCGCTCCTGGCCCTGGGCGTAACCCAGATGATGCCCAAGCTCGGCACCCAACGCCCGTTCGATCAGCGCCTTCTTGAACGCCATCGACAGGTCCTGTACCGCCTCGGCGGTCATCGGGCCTTTAACGAATTGATCGACCAGGTCCGCCGGAATCGACGGCAACTCTCGCAGGGGAAGTTTCTTCTTTGTGGCCATACAGATGCTCCTTGAGCGGTATGTTAGGCCTCAAACACAAAATTTATGACACTCCC
>NZ_JCBANA010000174.1:0-283 GCF_059760725.1 Achromobacter sp. 1014246743 | reverse complement strand
CGCGAAGCGCCCCCGCAACACTTTCTAGAAACGCAATGCCAAACGTGGCCGCCCGCGCGGCCGCGGCTTGGCGACCCCGTAGATTCCATTCCCTGACCACAGGTCTAACAGCGCATCAAACCCAGATGCACGTAGCCCCTGGTGGGGGTGGCTTGTGGAGTGGGCAACCTCGATGCGCCCGAGGGAATCGGAAGATACCGTCTTGGCCGTCAAGTAGAAAAAGCGTAATCAGGCCTGTAAGGCTGCCGCGTCTTGAGCACGCCGAAGCACAGATGCACCACTT
>NZ_JCBANA010000173.1:0-301 GCF_059760725.1 Achromobacter sp. 1014246743 | reverse complement strand
CGGCCCCTAAGGCGAGGCAGAGATGCGTAGCTGATGGGAAACTGGTTAATATTCCAGTACCGTCGTACAGTGCGATGGGGGGACGGATCGCGGAAGATCATCAGGGTGTTGGATGTCCCTGTTGCTGTATCGAAGATGGCGCTTAGGCAAATCCGGGCGCGTAAATCAAGGGTATGGCACGAGCGAGCATTGCTTGCGAAGTGATTGGAAGTGGTTCCAAGAAAAGCCTCTAAGCTTCAGCTGTACGAGACCGTACCGCAAACCGACACAGGTGGACGGGATGAATATTCCAAGGCGCTTG
>NZ_JCBANA010000172.1:0-301 GCF_059760725.1 Achromobacter sp. 1014246743 | reverse complement strand
CAAGCGCCTTGGAATATTCATCCCGTCCACCTGTGTCGGTTTGCGGTACGGTCTCGTACAGCTGAAGCTTAGAGGCTTTTCTTGGAACCACTTCCAATCACTTCGCAAGCAATGCTCGCTCGTGCCACACCCTTGATTTACGCGCCCGGATTTGCCTAAGCGCCATCTTCGATGCAGCAACAGGGACATCCAACACCCTGATGATCTTCCGCGATCCGTCCCCCCATCGCACTGTACGACGGTACTGGAATATTAACCAGTTTCCCATCAGCTACGCATCTCTGCCTCGCCTTAGGGGCCG
>NZ_JCBANA010000171.1:0-319 GCF_059760725.1 Achromobacter sp. 1014246743 | reverse complement strand
GGGAAACCATTAGAAAACCAATCTCCATAAACGCGAAGCGCCCCCGCAACACTTTCTAGAAACGCAATGCCAAACGTGGCCGCCCGCGCGGCCGCGGCTTGGCGACCCCGTAGATTCCATTCCCTGAACACAGGTCTAGCGACGCAACGAACCCAGACGCGCGTAGTCCCTCGCGGCGGTGGCATGCGGGGCGGGCAACCTCGATGCGCCCGAGGGAATCGGAAGATACCGTCTTGGCCGTCAAGTAGAAAAAGCGTAATCAGGCCTGTAAGGCTGCCGCGTCTTGAGCACGCCGAAGCACAGATGCACCACTTTTCGC
>NZ_JCBANA010000170.1:0-346 GCF_059760725.1 Achromobacter sp. 1014246743 | reverse complement strand
TCTTCCAGCACGGTCCAGCCCAGGCCGGCCTCGGCCAACAGGCGGCTGATGAAGGCGTAGTCGGTTTCGCGGTACTGCGTGGTGTAGGGGCGCGGGGCCAGGTCGGCCAGCGCGCTGTCGACGTCGGCCGCGATGCGGTAGACGTAGCCTTCGTAGGTATCGAGCACGTGGCGCACGATGTCCAGCACCGGCTTGTTTTCAAACAGGCGGCTGGCGCGTCGCTGCGTGGCCAGCCACAGCCACGGAGCCACCGTCAGCCGGTAGCGCGCAAGCCCTGCATCACCGGCCAGCAATTCCGCTTCGCGCACCACGCCGCTGCGGCCGCTGCGGCTGCCGTCGGCGCGCG
>NZ_JCBANA010000169.1:0-354 GCF_059760725.1 Achromobacter sp. 1014246743 | reverse complement strand
TCTGCTGCCAGTAGTTCAGGCCCAGCGAATCGGCGCCTTCGTACTGCCCCTTGGGAATCGCCTGCAGGCCGCCGCGCACCGTTTCGGCGATGTACGCGGCCGCGAACATGATGATCGCGATCTGCGCACGCAACAGCTTGTCGATGGAAAAGCCTTCGGGCAGGAACAAGGGCAGCATCACCGACGACATGAACAGCAGGCTGATCAGCGGCACGCCGCGGATGAGCTCGATGTACACGACGCACAGCGCCTTGATGGCGGGCATCTTCGAGCGCCGGCCCAGGGCCAGCAGCACGCCGATCGGGAAGGCGAAGGCGATGCCGAACGTGGACAGGATCAGCGTGAGCGGCAGGC
>NZ_JCBANA010000168.1:0-359 GCF_059760725.1 Achromobacter sp. 1014246743 | reverse complement strand
TCAGGGAATGGAATCTACGGGGTCGCCAAGCCGCGGCCGCGCGGGCGGCCACGTTTGGCATTGCGTTTCTAGAAAGTGTTGCGGGGGCGCTTCGCGTTTATGGAGATTGGTTTTCTAATGGTTTCCCGTCAGGGGGGAGGGGCGGTGATGGGCGGCGCGGCAGGTACTGGTTTGCGCGGGGTGACTGTCTCGCGCGCCGCCCATCAGGCGCTGCGCACTGACGTCGAACGCCAGGGAGTGTCATAAATTTTGTGTTTGAGGCCTAACATACCGCTCAAGGAGCATCTGTATGGCCACAAAGAAGAAACTTCCCCTGCGAGAGTTGCCGTCGATTCCGGCGGACCTGGTCGATCAATTCG
>NZ_JCBANA010000167.1:0-401 GCF_059760725.1 Achromobacter sp. 1014246743 | reverse complement strand
GCGCAGTCGGTGGGCTGGGCGCGGCTGAGCTGGGTGAAGCCGGCGGTCAGGCGCAGCGCCTTCAGGTCGTCGGCCACCGAGGCCATCAGCGTTTCGGGAAACGCGTCCAGCACCGCATTGCTGTCGCTGCGCATTTCCAGCGTCAGTTCGACGCGGCCGGGCACGGCATTGGCGGCGTTGGGCGTCATGGCCAGCTTGCCTACCGTGGCCACCACGTAATGCGGATTGCCGCTGGCGGCACTGGCCTGGCGGCTGGCGGCGTCGATGAGGCGGGCCGCGCCCACCAGGGCATCGCGGCGGATGTCCATGGGGGTGGTGCCGGCGTGGTCGGGCTGGCCTTCGACCACGATCTGCACGCGGCGGATACCGACGATGTTGGTGACCACGCCGATGGGCAGCTG
>NZ_JCBANA010000166.1:0-405 GCF_059760725.1 Achromobacter sp. 1014246743 | reverse complement strand
GGTTGGCGACCTTGCGCGCAAAGCCCATTTCGTGGGTCACGCACAGCATCGTCATGCCGCTTTCCTGGGCCAGGTTGACCATCACGTCCAGCACTTCCTTGACCATTTCCGGGTCCAGGGCCGAGGTCGGCTCATCGAACAGCATGATCTTGGGGCTCATGCACAGCGACCGGGCAATCGCCACGCGCTGCTGCTGGCCGCCGGACAACTGGCCGGGGAATTTCTTGGCCTGGTCCGGAATGCGCACGCGTTCCAGGTACTTCATGGCGGTGGCTTCGGCTTCGGCACGCGGCTTTTTCAGCACCCACATGGGGCCCAGCGTCAGGTTTTCCAGCACCGTCAGGTGCGGGAACAGGTTGAAGTGCTGGAACACCATGCCGACGTCCTTGCGGATGGTCTCGATGT
>NZ_JCBANA010000165.1:0-407 GCF_059760725.1 Achromobacter sp. 1014246743 | reverse complement strand
CATCGGCGTGGGCCTGACGGTGGGCGGCAGCCAGAATGGCTTTGCCATCAACATCGGGGCAGGGGGCAGCACCAACAAGGGCAGCGGCCAGGACAGCAGCTGGAACAACACCCACGTGGTGGCGGGCAACCGGTTGACCCTGAACTCCGGCGGCGACGCCGTGCTGCGTGGCGCCCAGGCCCGAGCGGCGCAGATCGTCGCCACCGTGGGCGGCAACCTCGTCATCGAGAGCCTGCAAGACATCAGCAACTACGCCGCCCGCGACCGCAGCGGCGGCGTACAGGTCAGCCTGTGCATCCCGCCCATCTGCTACGGCGCCAGCAGCGTCAGCGGCAACTACGGCCAGACCAAGATCAACAGCCAATACGCCAGCGTCACGGAGCAGACCGGCATGTGGGCGGGCGATG
>NZ_JCBANA010000164.1:0-410 GCF_059760725.1 Achromobacter sp. 1014246743 | reverse complement strand
CGGGTCTTAAGCTCGTTGAACACCTTCATCCAGAACTTGGCGCCCTCGGTCTGCTCGATCCACAGGCCCAGGATGTCCCGGGTGCCGTCCGGCAGCACGCCCAGCGCCAGGTACACCGCCTTGTTGCGCACCACTCCGTCCTCGCGGATCTTGACCCGCAGCGCATCGAAGAACACCACCGGGTACATCGTCTCCAGCGGCCGGGTCTGCCAGGCCGTGACCTCGTCCATGACCGCGTCGGTCACCGAGCTGATGAACTCCGGCGAGACCTCGGTGCCGTACTGCTCGGCCAGGAACCCCTGGATCTCGCGCACCGTCATGCCCCGTGCGTACATCGCGATGATCTTGTCATCGAACCCGGTAAAGCGGCGTTCATGCTTGGGGATCAGGATCGGGGCAAAGCTGCCATC
>NZ_JCBANA010000163.1:0-414 GCF_059760725.1 Achromobacter sp. 1014246743 | reverse complement strand
GGCACCCGGGACATCCTGGGCCTGTGGATCGAGCAGACCGAGGGCGCCAAGTTCTGGATGAAGGTGTTCAACGAGCTTAAGACCCGTGGCACCCAGGACATCCTGATCGCGGTCACCGATGGTCTGAAGGGCATGGAGCAGGCCTTGAACTCGGTGTTCCCGGCCACGACGCTACAGACCTGCATCGTGCACCTGATCCGCGCCAGCCTGGACTACGCCAGCTGGAAGGAGCGGCGTACGGTCGCAGCGGCGCTCAAGCCCATTTACACCGCGCCCACTGTCGAAGCCGCGCTGGCGGCCCTGGCAGAGTTCGAGCGGGGGCCCTGGGGGCAACGCTACTCGCCGATCGTCGATGCCTGGCGCCGAGCGTGGGACCGGGTGATCCCGTTCTTTATGTTCCCCCCGGCCATCCGC
>NZ_JCBANA010000162.1:0-422 GCF_059760725.1 Achromobacter sp. 1014246743 | reverse complement strand
GCCAACTACACCGCCGCCAACGCGCAGGAATGCCGCGCGTCCGTCGGCGGCGCCTGCTGGGCCTTCATCATCGAGAAGCACCGCCTGATCCTGTTCGGCACGTATCCGTACGACGAACAATGGCGTCCGCTGATCGCCACGATCATCCTGATCGCGGTCATCGTCTGCAGCGGCATCCGCCGTTTCTGGAACTGGAAGCTCGCTGTCATCTGGACCGTCGGCCTGACCGCCGTGGCCCTGTTGATGTGGGGCGGCGTGTTCGGCCTGACCTACGTGGAAAACGCACGCTGGGGCGGCCTGCCGCTCACGCTGATCCTGTCCACGTTCGGCATCGCCTTCGCCTTCCCGATCGGCGTGCTGCTGGCCCTGGGCCGGCGCTCGAAGATGCCCGCCATCAAGGCGCTGTGCGTCGTGTACATCGA
>NZ_JCBANA010000161.1:0-460 GCF_059760725.1 Achromobacter sp. 1014246743 | reverse complement strand
TTCGAATGTTGCAAGGATGGGACATGACAGACGCGATGGTTAGCCAAGACAGCACCGAAGTCGTAGATTTTGTAGGCGTGGATATGGCCCAGAAGGATTTCGTCTGGAGCTTGCATGGAGTGAGGGGTACCCATGAGGCGAGCAATGACGAAGCCGGGTTCAGTGCCTTTTGTGAGGCGATCAAGGGCAAGCGCATTGGCCTGATCGTGGTCGAAGCGACTGGGGGGCTGGAGCGAGCATTGGCGTGCTACCTGCTTCAGCATGGTCTACCGGTCGCGGTGGCCAACCCGCGGGCGGCACGCGAGTTTGCGCGTAGCCTGGGCCATTTGGCTAAGACCGATGCGATTGATGCCGTGGCCTTGGCGCACTATGCCCAGACCTTGGCTGGCAAGGCAGACCAGGTCGGTGTGCAGTTTGCTCCACCGGATGAGCAGGTCGAGGTGTTGCAGGCGCTCGTGAC
>NZ_JCBANA010000160.1:0-462 GCF_059760725.1 Achromobacter sp. 1014246743 | reverse complement strand
CGGACAAGCTGGTCGAGATCATTGCCGGCCTGGAAGCCACCTTCGGCGGCATCAACCTCGAAGACATCAAGGCGCCGGAGTGCTTCACGGTCGAGCGCAAGCTGCGCGAACGCATGAAGATTCCCGTCTTCCACGACGACCAGCACGGCACCGCCATCACGGTCTCGGCCGCGTTCATCAACGGCCTGAAGGTCGTGGGCAAGACGATCGACCAGGTCAAGGTCGTGACGTCCGGCGCGGGGGCTGCCGCCCTGGCGTGCCTGGACCTGATGGTGGACCTGGGCCTGCCGCTGGAAAACATCTGGGTGACCGACATCGAAGGCGTGGTCTTTGAGGGCCGCACGACGCTGATGGACCCGGACAAGGCGCGCTTTGCGCAAAAGACGGACGCCCGCAAGCTGGCCGACGTGATCGAGGGCGCGGACGTGTTCCTGGGCCTGTCGGCCGGCGGCGTGCTCAAGC
>NZ_JCBANA010000159.1:0-462 GCF_059760725.1 Achromobacter sp. 1014246743 | reverse complement strand
GCTTCGACGGCATCATCGGCGTGCTGGCCGGCATCGAAGTCGCCCACACCCTGCAAGAACACGGCATCGAACTGGAACACGACTTCGAGGTCATCGACTTCCTGTCCGAAGAGCCCAGCGACTACGGAATTTCGTGCGTCGGCAGCCGCGCGCTCAGCGGCCAGCTCAGCGCCGACATGCTGGCCGCCCGCAACCCCGACGGCGAAACGCTGGCCCAGGGCATCGCCCGCATCGGCGGCGACCCGGCCGCGCTCAACGCCCCCTTGCGCGGCGCCCACGGCACCGCCGCATTCGTCGAACTGCACATCGAACAGGGCCCCGTGCTGGAAAGCCGCCAGCTGCCCATCGGCGTGGTCACCAACATCGTCGGTATCCGCCGCGTGCAGATCGTGGTCGAAGGCCAGCCCGACCACGCCGGCACCACCCCCATGGACATCCGCCGCGATGCCCTGGTGGGCGCGG
>NZ_JCBANA010000158.1:0-494 GCF_059760725.1 Achromobacter sp. 1014246743 | reverse complement strand
GGTCGGTCTTTACCTGGCGGCATTCCACCTTGCCACAGCCGATGCCACGGAGAAAGTTTCTTCGTCACGGGTGTCGTGCATGACGACTATTGGGCTTCAGATTCCCTCGGGCGCATCGAGGTTGCCCACTCCGCAAGCCACCCCCGCGCCGGGCTACGCGTGTCTCGGTTCGTTGCGCTGCTGGACCTGTGGTCAGGGAATGGAATCTGCAGGGTCGCCAAGCCGCGGCCGCGCGGGCGGCCACGTTTGGCATTGCGTTGCTGGAAAGTGTTGCGACGGCGCTTCGCGCTGTTGGAGATTGGTTTTCTAGTGGCTCGTCACGTTGGGGGTGGGGCGGTGATGGGCGGCGCGGCAGGGTCCTGCTTGCGGGAGTGTCATAAATTTTGTGTTTGAGGCCTAACATACCGCTCAAGGAGCACCTGTATGGCCACAAAGAAGAAACTTCCCCTGCGAGAGTTGCCGTCGATCCCGGCGGACCTGGTCGATCAATTCGT
>NZ_JCBANA010000157.1:0-521 GCF_059760725.1 Achromobacter sp. 1014246743 | reverse complement strand
GGTTGCTGGGAGCGGGCCATGGCGTTCAGGATTCGTAGCAGCTTGTGCGAGCAAGCGACCAGAGCGACCTTCTTGGGTTTGCCGGCCGCCAGCAGACGATCGTAGAACGCCTTAATAACGGGGTTGAACCTCACCGCGCTTAGCATGGCCATATGCAGCGTGCAACGCACTATGCTGCGTCCGCCCCATATGTGGCGTTTGCCCCGTGACTTGCCTGAATCGTGGTTCAACGGTGCTAGGCCGGCCAGCTTGGCCGCTCGGGCCCCACTGATCGTTCCCAGCTCAGGCATAAATGCCAACAAGGTGGCGCAGGTCGTAATTCCGACCCCTTTTATCGCTTCAAAGCGCTTGGTCTGATCTTTGAAGTGGGTGTCCAGGTGCCCATTGATATCCTTATCCAGCTTGGATATCTGGGCATCGAGTGTCTTAATGACTGCTCGGATGCTGTCTTTAAGAACTCGGACCGCCCCGGTTAGGCGGTTCTTCTCGGCAGTGCGCATGACCATCAATTGTGCGCGACG
>NZ_JCBANA010000156.1:0-531 GCF_059760725.1 Achromobacter sp. 1014246743 | reverse complement strand
TCAGACCATCGGTGACCGCGATCAGGATGTCCTGGGTGCCACGGGTCTTAAGCTCGTTGAACACCTTCATCCAGAACTTGGCGCCCTCGGTCTGCTCGATCCACAGGCCCAGGATGTCCCGGGTGCCATCGGGCAGCACGCCCAGCGCCAGGTACACCGCCTTGTTGCGCACCACCCCGTCCTCGCGGATCTTGACCCGCAGTGCATCGAAGAACACCACCGGGTACATCGTTTCCAGCGGCCGGGTCTGCCAGGCCGTGACCTCGTCCATGACCGCATCGGTCACCGAGCTGATGAACTCCGGCGAGACCTCGGTGCCGTACTGCTCGGCCAGGAACCCCTGGATCTCGCGCACCGTCATGCCCCGTGCGTACATCGCGATGATCTTGTCATCGAACCCGGTGAAGCGGCGTTCATGCTTGGGGATCAGGATCGGGGCAAAGCTGCCATCTCGGTCCCGAGGGATGTCCACCCGCAAGGGGCCGTCGTCGGTGAGCACCGTCTTGCGGCTCTTGCCGTTGCGCTGGTTGG
>NZ_JCBANA010000155.1:0-560 GCF_059760725.1 Achromobacter sp. 1014246743 | reverse complement strand
GCGCCTGCATGCGAAAAGTGGTGCATCTGTGCTTCGGCGTGCTCAAGACGCGGCAGCCTTACAGGCCTGATTACGCTTTTTCTACTTGACGGCCAAGACGGTATCTTCCGATTCCCTCGGGCGCATCTAACGCCCCGCCCACCGCACACCGACACCGCCAAGCGCTCAGGATGCGGTTTAGCCACGGTAGCTGGGTAGAGCGGTGTGCTTGGCATGGTAGCCACGGTCAGAGTGGGGTGGGCGGGGTGGGACGGTGCCCGTCTCGTGCCGGCCGCGCGGGCGGCCTTACGAGACTTACGCGGCGTCTTGCGGGCACCGATGGCGCTCTCGCGTGTGGGTGGCGATGCTGGTGGTGTTAGAGCGGCCTGTTTTGTGAGCGCCTAGTGCTGATGGACATGCGGCAGTATCTATCGGCGCGGATGCCGTGGCGTTCGGGACTGTCAGTATTTTTGTGTTTAAGGCAGTAAATGCCTGACCGAGGTTTGGTCAGGCCTATCGATGCTATCTCAGCGATACGGGTCAGTGAAGCGTTCGGCATAGATGATGGCGAACTGGTTCAT
>NZ_JCBANA010000154.1:0-586 GCF_059760725.1 Achromobacter sp. 1014246743 | reverse complement strand
CTGACGCTGGCCGCCAAGGCGGCGCTGTCCGACGCGGCATGGCGCGGCTTCGGGGTAGAGGCGTACCTGTTCATCTCGCTGATCTACTTCGTCTTCTGCTTCTCCATGTCCAAGTACAGCCAGGCACTGGAAAAACGCCTGGCCACGGGTCATGAACGCTAGGGTCAACAGCCCCACACTTTTGCCGCGCGTCCGCCCCAAGCGGGCGCGCACCGCGATACTTAGGGAGTACAGGCATGTCTGATGCCATCATTCGACTGCAGGACGTGAACAAGTGGTACGGCCAGTTCCACGTGCTGCGCAACATCAACCTGGACGTGGCGCCGGGTGAGCGCATCGTGGTGTGCGGGCCGTCCGGCTCGGGCAAGTCCACCATGATCCGCTGCATCAACCGGCTCGAAGAGCACCAGAAAGGCCACATCATCGTGGACGGCACGGAGCTCACCAACGACTTGAAGCACATCGAGACCATCCGCAAGGACGTCGGCATGGTGTTCCAGCACTTCAACCTGTTCCCGCACCTGACGGTGCTGGAAAACCTGACGCTGGGCCCCATGTGGGTGCTGAAAAAGCCGCGTGCCGAAGC
>NZ_JCBANA010000153.1:0-591 GCF_059760725.1 Achromobacter sp. 1014246743 | reverse complement strand
TACATCCCGACGCCTGAGCGTGCCGTTGACGGCGCGTTCCTGATGCCGGTTGAAGACGTGTTCTCGATCTCGGGTCGCGGCACGGTGGTGACCGGCCGTATCGAACGCGGCATCATCAAGGTTGGTGAAGAAATCGAAATCGTCGGTATCGTTCCGACGGTCAAGACGACCTGCACCGGCGTGGAAATGTTCCGCAAGCTGCTGGACCAAGGTCAAGCCGGCGACAACGTGGGCATCCTGCTGCGCGGCACCAAGCGTGAAGACGTCCAGCGTGGCCAAGTTCTGGCCAAGCCGGGCTCGATCACCCCGCACACGGACTTCACGTCCGAGGTGTACATCCTGTCCAAGGAAGAAGGCGGCCGCCACACCCCGTTCTTCAACGGCTATCGTCCCCAGTTCTACTTCCGCACGACGGACGTGACGGGCACGATCGACCTGCCGGCCGACAAGGAAATGGTTCTGCCGGGCGACAACGTGACGATGACCGTCAAGCTGCTGGCCCCGATCGCCATGGAAGAAGGTCTGCGTTTCGCCATCCGTGAAGGCGGTCGTACCGTCGGCGCCGGCGTCGTCGCCAAGATCCTGAAGTAA
>NZ_JCBANA010000152.1:0-594 GCF_059760725.1 Achromobacter sp. 1014246743 | reverse complement strand
GTGCCTGGCTGTACTTGGACATGGAGAAGCAGAAGACGAAGTAGATCAGCGAGATGAACAGGTACGCCTCTACCCCGAAGCCGCGCCATGCCGCGTCGGACAGCGCCGCCTTGGCGGCCAGCGTCAGGTCGAAGATGCCGATGATGACCACCAGCGAGGTGTCCTTGAACAGCGCGATGAAGATGCTGACCAGCGGCGGGATGACGATCTTCAGGGCCTGCGGCAGGATGATCTTGCGCATCTGCTGCCAGTAGTTCAGGCCCAGCGAATCGGCGCCTTCGTACTGCCCCTTGGGAATCGCCTGCAGGCCGCCGCGCACCGTTTCGGCGATGTACGCGGCCGCGAACATGATGATCGCGATCTGCGCGCGCAACAGCTTGTCGATGGAAAAGCCTTCGGGCAGGAACAAGGGCAGCATCACCGACGACATGAACAGCAGGCTGATCAGCGGCACGCCGCGGATCAGTTCGATGTACACGACGCACAGCGCCTTGATGGCGGGCATCTTCGAGCGCCGGCCCAGGGCCAGCAGCACGCCGATCGGGAAGGCGAAGGCGATGCCGAACGTGGACAGGATCAGCGTGAGCGGCAGGC
>NZ_JCBANA010000151.1:0-603 GCF_059760725.1 Achromobacter sp. 1014246743 | reverse complement strand
GATTCCGTCGGGCGCATCTACACGCCCCGCCCTCACCCGCCTGCCCCGTCACGCGCTCTTGATGTGCTTTAGTCGCGGCCGCTGGGACGGTCAGTGTGCTTGACGTGCTAGCCAACATCGGAGGGGGGGTTGGCGGGGTGGGACGGTGCCCGCCTCGTGCCGGCCGCGCGGGCGGCCTTACGAGGCTTACGCGGCGTCTTGCGTGCACCGATGCCGCTCTCGCGCTTGCGGGGATCGCGCGCATTTTGATCACCTGTTGAATTGCCCCCCACCTGCCACCGGTCTTCTAGCGGCGCGGATGCCGTGGCGTTCCACACCAGTGTGCAACGCCTGATGGGCGGCGCGCGAGACGGTCAGCATGCGCAATCAAGCGCCTGCCGCGCCGCCCATCACCGCCCCTCCCCCACGATGTACGACCCAATAGAACACCCATCTCCAACAGCGCGAAGCGCATCCGCAACACTGTCAGCAACACAAATGCCAAACGTGGCCGCCCGCGCGGCCGCGGCTTGGCGACCCCGTAGATTCCATTCCCTGAACACAGGTCTAGCGACGCAACGAACCCAGACGCGCGTAGTCCCTCGCGGCGGTGGCATGCGGGGC
>NZ_JCBANA010000150.1:0-649 GCF_059760725.1 Achromobacter sp. 1014246743 | reverse complement strand
ACGAATTGATCGACCAGGTCCGCCGGAATCGACGGCAACTCTCGCAGGGGAAGTTTCTTCTTTGTGGCCATACAGATGCTCCTTGAGCGGTATGTTAGGCCTCAAACACAAAATTTATGACACTCCCGGCTTAGTCCAGCGTCGCCATCACTACCGTGATACCCAAAAATCGTTACGTCATTGGCGCGGATACCGTGGCCACCAAACAGATCTCCAGCGCCCGATGGGCGGCGCGCGAGATGGTAAGCACGAGCAAGCCGACCTTCGCCGCGCCGCCCATCACCGCCCCTCCCCCTTGATGTGCGCACCGCCAGAAATCCAATCTCCAACAGCGCGAAGCGTCATCGAGACACTTTCCAGAAACGCAATGCCAAACGTGGCCGCCCGCGCGGCCGCGGCTTGGCGACCCCGCAGATTCCATTCCCCGACCACAGGTCTAGCAGCGCGACAACCCTAGACGCACGTAGCCCCTTGCGGTGGCGGCATGCGGAGTGGGCAACCTCGATGCGCCCGAGGGAATCTGAAGATACCGTCTTGGCCGTCAAGTAGAAAAAGCGTAATCAGGCCTGTAAGGCTGCCGCGTCTTGAGCACGCCGAAGCACAGATGCACCACTTTTCGCATGCATGCGCCCAGGGCCGACATCTTGCT
>NZ_JCBANA010000149.1:0-652 GCF_059760725.1 Achromobacter sp. 1014246743 | reverse complement strand
GCCTGCATGCGAAAAGTGGTGCATCTGTGCTTCGGCGTGCTCAAGACGCGGCAGCCTTACAGGCCTGATTACGCTTTTTCTACTTGACGGCCAAGACGGTATCTTCCGATTCCCTCGGGCGCATCGACGGCGCTCGCCACGTGTGCACCACCCGCGCCGGGCTACGGTTGTCGAGAAATGAGATGCTGCCAGGCCGAGGGAGGGGGGAGAGATTTGCGTCGCCCGCCCAGACCGGCCGCGCGGGCGGCCGGCTCTGGGCATACACATCCTGCTACGTCGTGACGATGCACGCTGCGCGCTTGCGCGGCGTCGCTGCGCTCGCCTGATATTTTTTGGTTTGGGTGCCAGCTACGCGATGAGCGAGCCTGACCTGTAGTGCGCAGCGACAGCGCCACGCAAAAATTGCCGCCCGGCCGCCCGGCCGCCCGAAGGCCGGGCAGCCCCCCCGGGGGGCAGCAAGCACGCGAAGCGTGTGCGGCGTGGGGGTCCACATTCCATTGCCGCCCGGCCGCCCGAAGGCCGGGCAGCCCCCTTGTATGCTTTGACGTGTTGGGTATGAAGTTCGTTTGACCGGCCCTGTACAGCCCGTTCCCCCTTTGAGCCTAGAGCTCGTCCCCGAGCATTGGGGCGTACAGTCCGCCGTGTTTGTCAC
>NZ_JCBANA010000148.1:0-858 GCF_059760725.1 Achromobacter sp. 1014246743 | reverse complement strand
GCAGGTAGGCGCTGACGACGGACAGGTTCTTCCAGTCGGCGCGGATGATGCGGCCTTCGGGATCGAATTCCTCGCAGTCCAGGCCGCTGACGACGCGTTCGGCCGAATCACGCAGGTAGATGCCCACCCCGCCCAGCGCTCTAGATGAGGTTTGGCATCGGCCGCTGGGGCGGTCAGTGTGCTTGGCATGGTAGCCACGGTCAGAGGGGGTATGGAGGAGGGTGCGTTGCCCGCTTCGTGCCGGCCGCGCGGGCGGCCTTACGAAGCTTACGCGGCGTCTTGCGAGCGCCGATGCCGCTATCGCGTGTGGGTAGTGGTGTTGGTGGTGCCAAGATGTCGCTCTTGCGTGTGAGCGAAGCAGATGGCGTCAGAATCGCTGGTGGTCTGTAGCGGCGCGGATGCCGTGGCGTTCAACATGAATGTGCAGCGCCCGATGGGCGGCGCGCGAGACGGTCAGCATGCGCAAGCAGGACTTCGCCGCGCCGCCCATCACCGCCCCACCCCCAACATGACGGGCCACTAGAAAGCCGATCTCCAACAGCGCGCAGCGCACCCGCAACACATTCCAGCAACGCAATGCCAAACGTGGCCGCCCGCGCGGCCGCGGCTTGGCGGCCCTGCAGATTTCATTCCCTGACCACAGGTCTAACGGCGCGACGAACCCAGACGCGCGTAGTCCCTCGCGGCGGTGGCATGCGGGGCGGGCAACCTCGATGCGCCCGAGGGAATCGGAAGCCCAATAGTCGTCATGCACGACACCCGTGACGAAGAAACTTTCTCCGTGGCATCGGCTGTGGCAAGGTGGAATGCCGCCAGGTAAAGACCGACCTTCCAGTGGTGCGTGTTAGCGCACGCCCG
>NZ_JCBANA010000147.1:0-1081 GCF_059760725.1 Achromobacter sp. 1014246743 | reverse complement strand
GCGCCCAGGGCCGACATCTTGCTCTTGCCCGCGGCCAGCAGTCGTTGATACAACGCCCGCACATGGGGGTTGTGCTTGGACGCAACGACGCCAGCCATGTATGCCAACGCCCGTACGTCCGCAGGACCGGCCTTGGACATGCGGCTACGGCCGCGCAGCGACGTGCCAGACTGTCTCTGCACCGGCACCAAGCCCAGATACGCCGCCAGATCCTCTGCACACTTGAAGTGGTGGGTATGCATCACCCGCAGCATGGTTCTGGTCATTTTCGGCCCCACCCCGGGTATGGTCGCCAACAACCTGGCGTCTTCCTTCAAGTCAGGATGCCGGTCGATATGGTCGTCGATGGCCTTCTCCAGGCGAGCGATCTCCTTGCCGTAAAAGCTCAGCGTGTCGCTGATCGAACGTTCCACCAGCTCCGAGGGCGAGCTGGCCTCGATCTTCTCCTGGCGGTTCATCGTGCGCAGCCGATCCTTGGACAACGCTTCCAGTTGGGTAATCAAGGCACGCAGCTCGCGCACATGGGCCGGCGGGGGCTGCCAGACGGGCGGCTTCATCGCCACGCCATAACGGGCCAACACCACGCTATCGAGTGCGTCGGTCTTGGACCGCATCGCCAACGCCCGACTGAAGTCGTGCACGTTGGCCGGGTTGGCCACCGACACCGTCAGCCCGCCATCATGCAGCGTCGTCGCGGCTTGCTCGTGATAGGGCCCTGTGGCTTCCAACACGGCGTGAACCTGGTCAGCCGCGGCGCCATGCTTGGCGCACCACCGGACTAGGTCGTGCACCCCGTCCCGGCTATTAGGGACAACCTTGCTTTTGCGCTTGTCGTTCTCTGGATCCAGCAGCAACGTGCAGTCCAGCTTCAGCTTGGAGACATCAATACCCAGATAGATCATCGTCATACCCTCCATACAAAGAAAGTATGCCAACTGCGCCCACTTACCTTGTGCATGCAGGGTCAAGCCCTAGGCTACCGTCCAGTGTCCGCGATGGCGTCAGAGGTGAGAGACAGGGGTTTAGTCTTCAGAACAGGGTCAGGCACCTAAGGGAGCCGCAGAAACTCACCTGTCTCTCG
>NZ_JCBANA010000146.1:0-1093 GCF_059760725.1 Achromobacter sp. 1014246743 | reverse complement strand
GGGCGTCTCTCTATATAGAGAGACGCCCAGCCTTTGAGCGCTGACGGCGCCTCACCCTTGGACTCGGCGACGACGCCCCTTGCCCGGCGTCGGTCCAAGGTGTCTCCGCGAGGCGACTCTCTCTATATATAGAGGAGGGGCTTCAGCGGAGCCTCTTCGGCTCGTTTCCCCATAGAAGGCGTTCCTATATATAGAGAGAGCTTCTATGTGGATAGCACCATGCAGGTCATCCCGTAGAGACGGACGTCACCCGCGAGGGGGGGAAGGGCACACGGCGCGGGGCCCGTTTGCGCGTTCTTCCCCAGGGGCGCGCAAGCCGATGACGATTCCTACGCAGGTTTTTGCTTCGGGCGCGTGACAACGCAAAATTCTGTGCTATAGTCTCGCTCCTTCGCAGTTCAAGCAGTTTTGTGAACCGCGAAGCCAAGCAAGTGCAACGGATCTGGATGCCTCGGCAACACAGATCTGCCGCAGGGCTCCAAGGCGATGAACCGGCAACGGTTCTCGAACCAGCAGTCGGCGGGTTTTGCAAAAGATGGTGCAAATCAGGCAGAAGCCAGTTGCACAATCTGCAAAAATTGTGCTATAGTCTTGGGCTTGGCTGGTGACAGCGAATCAGGGTTTACCCGGTAGGGTGGCCTGAATCAAGTTGCTAGCCGACTGAGCGGTAACCAACCTCTGGGGTTTCCCGGGGCTGCTGGAAAGTGAAGGAATTCACCGGATGGCGGGGTTGCAGGATAGGATGCAAATTAGGCAAAAGCCGGTTGCATAATCTGCAAAAGTTGTGTTATAGTTTCGGGCTTGGCAGTTGCCGAAAAGTTAGGGTTAACCCTGATGTTTCGATAGCTGCTAAGGCGAGACCTGAAGAGGTCGAGTGACAAGGCGGTGAAGTTGAGTTGAAAAACGAAAGTTTTAAAGCGAAACGAAGCTGACTTGACAAACGATAAAAATTTCTTCATAATCTCATTTCTCTGCTGCAACGACAGCGACGACGCGAAAGCGAAGTTAGCCGAAGTTGACGGGCAGATAGCAGCAAGAAGTAAACGCAGTACAGAATTTAGCAGTGCCGCTCTTTAACAATTAAACAACCGAT
>NZ_JCBANA010000145.1:0-1197 GCF_059760725.1 Achromobacter sp. 1014246743 | reverse complement strand
TGACCTGCCCCCAGATTTAGTACGGCACCGACATAGAGTCCAGGGGTAAAAGACCTTCTTTCTGATGAGCCTGCACGAATTGCGCCGGAGTTAAATATCCGAGCGCACTGTGGGGCCGATCGGTGTTGTACTCGACCCGCCAGTTTTCGATCAAGTCTTTGGCCTGTCGCAGGGACAAGAACCAGTGCTCGTTAAGGCATTCGTCTCGGAACTTGCCGTTGAAACTTTCGATATAAGCGTTCTCCACCGGCTTGCCCGGCCGAATAAACGACAGCTTTACGCCAGCTTGGTAGGCCCAGGCATCCAAGGCTCTTCCGGCGAACTCCGGCCCGTTGTCCACAGTAATAGATCGCGGCAGGCCACGCATTTCAGCCAGCCGTTGCAGCACCGTGGCGACACGCACTCCCGGCAATGACGTATCGACCTCGATGACCAGGCATTCGCGAGTGTAGTCATCGACGATATTCAAACAACGGAACCGGCGGCCATAGGCCAGGCCGTCGGCCACAAAGTCCATCGACCAACTTTGATTGGGCGCCGTTGCCGCTGGACGAATCACGCGCTCGGTCGCCGCGATTCGCTTACGCTTGCGTTTGCGCACGCTCAACCCTGCCAGGCTGTACAGCCGCCAGACTCGTTTGTGATTTGCTTGCCAGCCTTCGCGACGTAAGAGCACATGGATTCTCCGATAGCCATAGCGTCGTTTGGCCACTGCCATCTCTTTCATGCGCTGGGTCAGAGCGGCATCGCCTGTGCGCGTGCTCTCGTAGGCAAACAACGACCGCGAAATTCCTACCAGCCCGCAGGCCCGGGTAACACCCATGCTGCGCTCGGCCATCAATGTCCTGACCGCCTCGCGCTTGGCCTGCGGGCTGACTACTTTCGGCTTAGCAGATCCTGAAGCGCCGCCTTGTCCAGCATCGACTCGGCCAACAGCTTCTTGAGCCTGTTGTTCTCCTGCTCCAGCTCCTTGAGCCGCTGAGCGTCCGACACCGTCATGCCACCGAACTTCGCCTTCCAGTTGTAGTACGTTGCCTCGGAGATACCGTGCTTGCGGCACAGCTCTGCGGGCTTGGCACCCGCATCGGCCTCCTTGAGCACGCCGATGATTTGTTCTTCCGTGAATCGTTTCTTCATTGCCATTCCTTTGGGAACGGACTCTACATCGATTTCGTACTAATCACGGGGAGCAGGTCA
>NZ_JCBANA010000143.1:0-1517 GCF_059760725.1 Achromobacter sp. 1014246743 | reverse complement strand
TAGTGACAAACACGGCGGACTGTACGCCCCAATGCTCGGGGACGAGCTCTAGGCTCAAAGGGGGAACGGGCTGTACAGGGCCGGTCAAACGAACTTCATACCCAACACGTCAAAGCATACAAGGGGGGCTGTCCGGCCTTCGGGCGGCCGGACGGCAATTCTTTCGGGACAGTTTGGGAAAATTGTGCTAGAGTCTTTCGCTATGAAATTCGCGTCCCCCGCCTTTTACTTTTATTTTTATGGTTTTCTGAAGCCGCTGGCGGAGGAAGGGACGCGCTCAATCTGAAGTTTGGAAAGAATCCCCCCAAAAAAGCCGCCAGCGAACTGGCGGCTTTTTTTGTGCCGCCAGCTTGAGGAAACAACCCCGGAGCATGCGCTTCGTGGCGGGAAACCCAGGAGCAGTACCGTGTCACACAATACCGACGACCTTCGCATTCGAGAAATCAAGGAACTGAACCCGCCCGCGCACGTCATGCGCGAGTTCGCATGCACCAAAGAGGCATCCGATACCGTGTTCTCCGCCCGGCAGTCGATGCACCGCATCCTGCACGGCATGGACGATCGCATGATCGTCGTGATCGGCCCCTGCTCGATTCACGACACCCGCGCCGCGATCGAGTATGCGAAGCGCTTGAAGCCGGTACGCGACCGCCTGAGCGCGGACCTGGAAATCGTGATGCGCGTGTATTTCGAGAAGCCTCGCACCACGGTGGGCTGGAAAGGGCTGATCAATGACCCTGACCTGGATGGCAGCTTCGACATCAACAAGGGCGTGCGCGTGGCCCGCGAACTGCTGCTGGACATCAACAGCCTTGGCCTGCCGGCGGGATGCGAGTTCCTGGACATGATTACGCCGCAATACATTGCGGACCTGGTCTCCTGGGGGGCGATCGGGGCGCGCACGACTGAAAGCCAGGTGCATCGCGAACTGGCTTCGGGCTTGTCGTGTCCGGTGGGTTTCAAGAACGGTACGGACGGCAATGTGAAGATCGCGGTCGACGCGATCAAGGCGGCGTCGCAGCCGCACCATTTCCTGTCGGTGACCAAGGGCGGGCATTCGGCCATCGTCTCGACCGCGGGCAACGAGGACTGTCACGTCATCCTGCGCGGCGGCAAGACGCCGAACTACGATGCGGCCAGTGTCGACGCGGCCTGCCAGGATATGTCCAAGGCCGGTCTGGCGCAGCGCGTCATGATCGACGCCAGCCATGCCAACAGCAGCAAGAAGCCCGAGAACCAGACGCTGGTGATCGAGGACGTGGCGCGCCAGATGGAAGCGGGCGATGCGCGCCTGGTCGGTGTCATGGTCGAAAGCCACCTGCTGGGCGGCCGCCAGGACATGGTGCCGGGCACGCCGCTGGTCTATGGCCAGAGCATCACCGATGGCTGCATCGACTGGGACGCCTCGGTGGCCGTGCTGGAACGCCTGGCGCATGCGGTGCGCGAACGCCGCCGCGTGGCGCTGACTTCGGGCAAGTGACCGCGGTCTGTCGCCAGCCGCCCCCCCTTGTCCCTTT
>NZ_JCBANA010000142.1:0-1618 GCF_059760725.1 Achromobacter sp. 1014246743 | reverse complement strand
GCCTTGCCCCGCAGGACAAGGCGCGCGGGATCAGCCTTCGACGCGGTTGGCGTCCAGCACCGTCATGGCCGTCATGTTGATGATGCGGCGCACGGTCGAGCTGGAGGTCAGGATGTGCACCGGCGCATTGGCGCCCAGCAGGATCGGGCCCACCGCCACGTTGCCGCCGGCCGCCGTCTTGAGCAGGTTGTAGGCGATGTTGCCGGCGTCCACGTTGGGGCACACCAGCAGGTTGGCTTCGCCCTTGAGCGTGGACGAGGGCAGGATGCGCAGGCGCAGCGCTTCGTCCAGCGCGCAGTCGCCGTGCATTTCGCCGTCGATTTCGATTTCCGGCGCGGTTTCACGCACCAGTTCCAGCGCGCGGCGCATCTTGGCGCCCGAGGCCGAGCTGCCCGAGCCGAAGTTCGACCGCGACAAGAGCGCCACCTTGGGGGCCAGGAACATGCGGCTCATTTCGCGGGCGGCGGCGATGGTGAACTCGGCGATCTGCTCGGCCGTGGGGTCGTCATTGACGTGCGTATCCACCAGCACCACCGTGCGCTCGTTGAGCAGCAGGATGTTCATCGCGGCATAGACGTTGGCGCCGGGGCGGCGGCCGATCACTTCGTCCACGAAACGCAGGTGGTCGTGGTATGCACCGACCGTGCCGCAGACCATGCCGTCGGCATCGCCCAGGTGCACCATCATCGCGCCGATCAGCGTCAGGCGGCGGCGCATTTCCACGCGCGCCATTTCCTTGGTGATGCCGCGGCGGCACATCAGTTCCCAGTACGTGGTCCAGTACTGATGGAAGCGTTCGTCGTATTCGGGGTTGGTGACTTCGACGTCTTCGCCCAGGCGCAGGCGCAGGCCGAATTTCTCGATGCGCGACAGCAGCACGGCGGGGCGACCCACCAGGATCGGACGGGCCAGGCCTTCGTCGACGATGACCTGCACCGCGCGCAACACGCGTTCGTCTTCGCCTTCAGTGAAGACGATGCGCGATTTACCGCCGCCACGCACGATGCGCTTGGCCGCCGAGAACAGCGGCTTCATGAAGGCGCCCGAGTGGTAGACGAACTGCTGCAGTTGCTCTTCGTAGGCTTCCAGGTCGGCCAACGGGCGCGTGGCCACGCCGCCGTCCATGGCGGCCTTGGCCACCGCCGGGGCGATGCGCACGATCAGGCGCGGATCGAAGGGCTTGGGAATCAGGTATTCGGGGCCGAACGAGATGTCGTAGGTGCCGTAGGCGGCGGCCACGACTTCGTTCTGCTCTTCTTCGGCGAGCTGGGCAATGGCATGAACCGCCGCCATTTCCATTTCGCGGGTGATGGTGGTGGCGCCCACGTCCAGCGCGCCACGGAAGATGTACGGGAAGCACAGCACGTTGTTGACCTGGTTCGGGTAGTCCGAACGGCCCGTGGCCATGACCACGTCGTCACGCACGCCGTGCGCGACTTCCGGCAGGATTTCCGGGGTGGGGTTGGCCAGCGCCAGGATCAGCGGACGCGGGCCCATGGCCGCGACCATTTCCGGCTTGAGCACGCCGCCGGCCGACAGGCCCAGGAACACGTCCGCGCCCTCGATCACGTCGGCCAGCTTGCGGGCGTCCGTCTTTTGCGCAAAGCGCGCCTTGTCC
>NZ_JCBANA010000141.1:0-1639 GCF_059760725.1 Achromobacter sp. 1014246743 | reverse complement strand
CCTCTCAAGAAACTCCCGTCAAGCTGCTGATTTGTTTGGGGTTTTTTCACGGAGTCTCTGGAAGTGGCGTGAGGCTATAGCCCATCGCCTGGGCGCGCTTGGTCAAGTGATGCATGACGCGCTGCTTGTAGCGTTCCTCGTAATACAGCTCTCCCTGGTCGACATATTCGGTGCCTTTGGTGAGCATGGCGTAGATCAGACGAGCCAACTTGTGGGCCGCAGCGGTGATGGCGCGAGGCTTGTCCAGGCGTGCGCACAGCCGTCGGTAATAGGCACCCAAGGCCGACTGGCTTGTTCGCAACGCAGCGGCGGCCAGGCGCAGGGCTTGGGCGGCGCGGTTTGGCGAGCGCTTGGTGGCGCTGCTCAGGACCTTGCCCCCGGAGATCCGTGTCCCCGGGCACAACCCGAGCCAAGAGGCGAAGTGCTTGGATGTGGGGAAGCGGGTCATATCAGGCCCGACCTCGGCCAGGACTTTGAAGGCGGTCATTTCATCGACCCCATTGATGCGGGTCAGGTCCACGCCGCACATGGCGAACAGGTGCGTGCGCAGGTCGAAGGCCATGGCCTTCTTGGGCCAGCGACGCTGGGACTTGCCTGGGTCGCCGTCATGGCGCTGTAGCTTATGCAGCTCAGTCTGGATGAGCTGATCGCACTCATCGAGCTGGCTCTGATACGCGTCGTACAGGGCAAGCGCCTGGCGTAGCGCGAACAGGTGCTCATGGCGCCAGGTCCCTTGCAGGGCTGCGGCGATATCGTCTTCGCTGGCCTTGACCTGGCGCTTTTTAAGGCGGGCCAGGACGTGGGGATCACGCTCGCCGGCCACGATGGCGCGGATGATGGCCTGGCCGGTGACCCCGACGACGTCCGAGAGCACTTGGGTCAACTGGATGTTCATCTGCGTGAGCGCCTTCTGCATGTGCTGCACGTGGCGCACCTGTGAGGCCAGCAGCATCTGGCGTTGGCGCGAGAACTCGCGCAAGACGCAGATCTGGTCCGAAGGCCGGAAGGCGCTGGCCAGCAGGCCGTAGCTCATGAGCTGTTGCAACCACTGGCAGTCCAGGACGTCGGACTTGCGGCCAGAGACGTTCTTGACGTGCCGGGCGTTGACCAGATAGACAGTAAAGCCCTGGCTGTCGAGCAACTCGTACAAGGGGATCCAGTAGACGCCGGTGGACTCCATGGCGACCGCGGTAATGCCGCAGTCCTTGAGCCACTGCGCCAGGCGATAGATATCGGCAGTAAAGCTCTTGAACTCACGAACGGGCTGCTCATCGCGGTCGGCAGGCACGGCGACAAAGTGACTGGCCGAGCCGATGTCGATGCCTGCGGCATCGGGGTGGGCCAGGGTTAAGGGTGCAACAGACTTGCGCAGGGACATGGCTTGCTCCATGATCACAAACGGAATGCCGCCAGGCATGGGTACGTCGTTGTACTCACTCTCTCAAACGGGATGCACGCGCTATGCGTGTGCTCACCAATGTCGGTGACGTCACCCGGGGCCATGCTTCAGAACGGGCGTGCGCTAACACGCACCACTGGAAGGTCGGTCTTTACCTGGCGGCATTCCACCTTGCCACAGCCGATGCCACGGAGAAAGTTTCTTCGTCACGGGTGTCGTGCATGACGACTATTGGGCTTC
>NZ_JCBANA010000140.1:0-1986 GCF_059760725.1 Achromobacter sp. 1014246743 | reverse complement strand
GTCCGCCCCGCCCTGCTGCAGGCCGGCGACGATGCCCAGGCCCTGGCCGGTGTGCAGCCGCAGCGCGCCCATCACCGCCAGGTTCTGGTCCTTGCCGGCCGACCAGTGCACGGCCTCCCCGGCCGTCACTTGCAGGTGCTTGGCCGCGACCTGCGCCAGCCCGGCGCGCGCAGCCATCAGCACGACGGGATCGGTGGGGTGCGGCACTTTGCCTGGCGCCGCCTGCGTGTGCCTGGCCGCGGCATCGCCGCGGGCGCCATCCAGGCTGTCGCCCGCGACCGTGCCCGAGACGGTGCGGTGCATGGCCGCCAGCGGCGCCTTGTCGCCATCGAGCACGCTGGCCTGCGGCCCCTTGGTGCCCAGCGCCGTGGCCAGCCGCAGGCCCTGGTGGGCACCGACCACGCTGTCCAGCGAACGCGCCATCTGCTCGGTCTGGCTGGCCAGCGCCTGCACGCCTGCCGCATCGCCCACGGCGCTGGCGTTGCCGCCGGTGGCGCTGTAGGTCGACAGCAGCACGCCCGCGCCGCCGCGCACGGCGCCGTAGGCGTCGGTGCGCAGTTCGGCGCCCACGCCGCGCAGGCCGCCGCGGTAGTTGCCGGCCTGATGGATGAGATGGCCCAGGTTCAGTTCCGAGGCCTCCTGGCTGCTCTTGACCTGCATGCGCAGCTGGCCGTCGGTGTCGTCGAACACGATCTGGTTGTAGCCCGCGCCGCCGAATTCCTTGCTCTTGAAGCCGGTCAGCGCGGCCGCGTTGCGGTGGTTGTCTTCGCCTGCGGCCGCGCCGTGCCAGGCCGGCGCGTTGCCCGCGGCCAGGTTGGCCTGGGCGCTGGGCGCGTTGTCGCGCGCGGCGGCGTAGACCTGCGTATCGGCCGCGCTGCCAGCGCGCCCGCCCGGCGTGGCGGGCGTGCCGCCTTCGCCGCGGCCGTTGTACAGCGCGCCCACCACGATGGGCTGGTCGATGTCGTCGTCCAGGAAGCGCACCAGCACCTCTTGCCCGATGCGCGGCACGAAGCTAATGCCCATGCCGGCGCCGGACTGGCGCTGCGCCACGCGTACCCAGCGGCTGCTGGCCTCGCCGTCCCGGCTGCCCGCCTGCCAATGGAATCTGATGCGCACGTCGCCGCGCTTGTTGCGCAGGATCTCGTCGCTTTGCCTGGGTTGCGTGCCGCCTTCGGCGTCGGTGACCACGGCGGTGTGCACGCCGTGAACCGAGGGCGCGCCGCCCAGGCGGGCGCCGCGGGATTCCGGCAAGGCTGGGCGCCAGGGGCGGTCGCAGCGCACGGCTTGGAAGCGGTTGGCGTAGCCGACCTCGCGGGCCTTGGCCAGGACGGCGGGGTCGGGGGAGATCGAGTCCTCGGCAAGCGATTGCTCTCTTGCCGCTTCATCCGGCGCGGCAATCGCCTCGCCATCCAGCGTCAGATACGCATCCAGCCCGCCCAGCCGCTGCGCCAGCGACGCCCGCGTTTCGGGCGGCAGGTTGTTGATGCCCACGTGCTCGATCCAGTCCAGCGCGAAGACCGGCTCGAACCCGGCCTCGCCCGTCGGGCCCAGCGAGGACATGTCCTGCAATGTGAAGCGCGTGCCCGAGCGGAACGTGCGCACCACGCCACGCCCGGCGAAGGTCTCGGCGCGGGCGCGCACGGCCTCGCGCGCCAGTTCCGCCTGGCGGCGGGCCTGGGCCTCGTTGGCAAAACCGCCGTGGCCGGCAATGTCGTACCAATCCAGCCCCGCTGCATCGTCCTGCCCGTTGGCCGCGTGGACCCGCGCCTGCGCGGCCACGGCGCGCTTGCCGCTGTCGTGCCAGCCCAGCACCGTGATGCTGTCGGGCGTGCGGCGGCGCTGGCGCACCAGGGCCTGCACGGTGTCGCGCGATTCGGTGGCGCTGGCGCGCTGGAACCGCACGCCGCCGCTGGACGACTCCGCGTCTTCGGCCAGGGCACGGCTGTCGGCAAAAATCTGCACCACGTGGCGCGCCGGCACCTCGGC
>NZ_JCBANA010000139.1:0-2041 GCF_059760725.1 Achromobacter sp. 1014246743 | reverse complement strand
AGCCGGCAGCGGCGGAAGCGGCCAGCGCCGCGCGGCCGCTGCGGCGTCCGGCGCCGCGGCCGGCCGCGGCTGCGAACGAGGCCAAGCCGTCGGCTGCGGCCACGCGTCGCCAGCCGCCGGCGGACGATGATTGGGAATCCTTTTGAGGCCGGTTTCGGCCGGTAAATGGGCAGGTATGCGAGGCTATCTACATCTTCTGGCTGCCGCGGCGATTGCGGCGCTGATCGCGGGTTGTTCCGCGACCGGGCACAACTTCGACCCCGGCAAGCTGTCGACCCTGACGCCGGGGCAGACGACGCTGGAAGAGGCCTCGCGGGCGCTCACCGCACCGCCCGACAAGTTCTACAAGCAGACCGACGGCACCTTCCTCGCCCTCTGGTCCTTCAAGATCACGTTTGTCCCCGACGGCCTGTACAGCCGCAAAGAGGCGCTGTTGCAGTTCGGCCCCGATGGCCGGCTGATGCGCCTTGTCGACAGCACCAATATTCTGCTGGAACCCTGGGAACGCCAGAAATTGCTGGGCCCCGCACCCGTGCCTGATACCCATCAGGAATGGGCGCAGCAGCCCGCGCCGGCTCCCCAGGTGGAAACCATCGTCATCCCGGTGCCGGCTGCGCCGCCCGAGCCGACGCGCAAGGGGTCGTAAGACACCTGGTTTTCCGCGCAGAGCGCCCTGGCTGACAGCCGGGGTGTACGTCGCCCTGATGCGTGTCCGTCCGGCAAGGACGCCGCGCCGGGGTGGTTTTTCATTTGGTCAGAGCAGTTCCTGAGGGATGGGGAAAGAATATGGAAGCGAGTCTCGAATCCGGTGCGAAGTCCGGCAAGGTCGGTAAGAAAAAGGCCGCGCGCGCGCCCAAGGTGAAACGCAAACTCAGGCTGCGCGATGCCCGCGTCGGCACGATGCTGTTGTGGGTCATGGCGTTCTTTGCCGTGCTGATCGCGGCGGTGGGCGGCCTGGCCGCGTTCTTCCTGCAGCACAACTACGAATCCATCCGCGAGGTCAATGCGCTGACCGAACGCGCCAAGCAAGTGGAAGTGATCAACAGCGATATGCTGCGCGCCCGCGTCAGCCTGATGGTCGCGGCCCGGCACCTGCAGGAATCCGGCTGGGGCAGCGGCGAGAACTCGGCCCGCGACGCTGCGGCAGCCCTCAAAGGCGCCACCGATCTGCTGACCGGCGTGCGCAGCCGCTTCGCCGACTTCCAGAAGAACATGCTGCAGGACGACACCGGTCGCCAGCTGTCCATGAACCTGGTGCGCCGCTATCGCTCGTACATCGATGACGGCGTGGACACCATGGTCGAGGCTCTGCGCAGCGAGGACTATTCCACGTTCTACATGGTCAACAATGAATACGGCACGCCGCGCAGCGCCGCCTTCATCGAGGCCATCAGCGAATTCGGCAAATACATTTCCGACCAGCAGCAGGCCACCATCGACCAGGCCGAAGCCAACTTCAACCGCGCCATGGTCGCGGTGGGCGTCGCCGTCGCGTTGGCGCTGGTGCTGATGGTGTTCTGCCGCGTGCTGTTCGGCCGCCTGGTGGTGCGCCCGCTGGTGGAAGCCGGCCAGCATTTCGACAAGATCGCCGCGGGCGACCTGACCAGCCGCGTCGAGGTGCGTTCGCACAACGAAATCGGCCAGCTGTTTGCCGCGCTCAAGCGCATGCAGGAAAGCCTGACTCGCACCGTGGCCACGGTGCGTCGTGGCGTGGACGAGATCACGGTGGGTTCGCGCGAAATCTCCGCCGGCAACACCGACCTGTCCAGCCGTACGGAAGAGCAGGCCGCCTCGCTGGAGGAGACGGCCGCGTCGATGGAAGAACTGGCCTCGACCGTGAAGCAGAACGCCGACAACGCGCGCCAGGCCAATCAACTGGCGGCCAGCGCGTCGGACGTGGCCGAGCGCGGCGGCTCCGCCGTGGCCGAAGTGGTCAACACGATGCAAGGCATTTCGGCCAGCTCGCGCAAGATCTCGGAAATCGTCTCGGTCATCGATGGCATTGCGTTCCAGACCAACATCCTGGCGCTGAACGCGGCGG
>NZ_JCBANA010000138.1:0-2068 GCF_059760725.1 Achromobacter sp. 1014246743 | reverse complement strand
CGATCGATTGTCCTGGCGCTGTCATTGGTACACGAGAGCAGCTCCACGCCCCACGCGGGCAGCGGCGCCCGGCCGGCATGCCCTGCAGGACGACTTTGAACGCGCGCCGGTTCAGACGCCCAGCAATGCAGGCTCGCCGTCCCGACCCAGCGCCGGTGCATCGGCGTCGATCACCCGGCCAGCCTGCAGCTTGAACACCGCCACCGCGTCGCGCAGGCGTTGCGCCTGCGTTTCCAGCGACGCCGCGGAAGCGGCCGCCTGCTCGACCAGCGCCGCGTTCTGCTGCGTCACGCTATCCATCTGCGACACGGCCTGGTTCACCTGCTGGATGCCCTGCGACTGTTCTTCCGAAGCGCTGGATATCTCGTTGATGATGTCCGTCACGCGGCGCACCGACGTCACGATTTCCTGCATGGTGGCGCCGGCGGCTTCCACCTGGTCCGAACCGATCGACACCTTCTGCACGGAGTCGTCGATCAGGCTCTTGATTTCCTTGGCGGCCTGGCCGCTGCGCTGGGCCAGCGCGCGCACTTCGCTGGCCACCACCGCAAAGCCCTTGCCTTGCTCGCCCGCGCGGGCAGCTTCCACCGCCGCGTTCAGCGCCAGGATGTTGGTCTGGAAAGCGATGCCGTCGATCACGCCGACGATGTCGGCGATACGGTTGGAACTGTCGGCAATGGCGCGCATGGTGCCCACCACATCGCCCACGGCCTTGCCGCCGCGGGTGGCCACGTCGGACGCGGCCACGGCCAGTTGCGATGCGCTGCGCGAGCTATCGGCGTTGTTCTTCACCGTGGACGACAGCTCGTCCATGCTGGCGGCGGTTTCCTCCAGCGACGCGGCCTGCTGCTCGGTGCGGGACGACAGGTCGATGTTGCCCGCCGCGATCTCGCGCGAACCGGTATGGATTTCCTCGACCCCCAGCCGCACGGCCGCCACGGTGCGCGCCAGGCTGTCCTGCATGCGCTTGACGGCGCCGTAGAGCACGCCGATTTCATTGTTGCCGCGTTGCTCGATGCGGTTGGTCAGGTCGCCGCTGGCGATGCGGTCGAACAGGCGGCCGGCGTCGTGCAACGGCCGGAACACCGACCGCGCGAACACGGCATACAAGCCGACCACCAGCACCGCCACGACCACCAGCAGGCCGATCAGGAACGCGATCGCGCCATTGATGCGCGTCGACGACTCGCTTGCCACGCGGCGCCCGACCTCGTCCGCGAAATCGGAGTATTTCTGGTTGGCCTGCGTGAAGTTGATGCCCAGCGGCGTGACCTTGTCCAGGTTCAGGCGGCTGGCCTCCTCGGCGTTGCTGGCGCGGATGGCAGCGATCATCGGCAGGACCGCGTCGCGCAGGTACACGTCATACGCCGCCAACGCGGCCTCGAACAGCGGTTTGCCCACCGGTGACGTTTCAGGCGTCTGGCGGGCGCTCTGCACTAGGTCGGCCGCCCGCTTGGTGTAGCCGTCCAGCCGCTGCATGCTGGCCAGGCTGTCGATGCGCTTGCCTTCCAGCAGCGCGCTCTGCGCGGCCAGCAGCACCAGGCGGGCGCGCAACAGTTCGGCACCGGCATCGTCCATGGCGTTGGATCGCACCAGGTTGGTGTCCAGCAGCACTTCGATGGAACTGCGGTTGGACGTCAGCTGCTGATAGACGGCAATGCCGGTCAGCAGGAACAGCGCGAAAAAAACGCCAAGCGCGGTCGTCAGGACCGCGCGGATACTCAGGTTCTTGAACATTGGGGGGCCTTTCCGGGTTTGCATGAGACAGCCGCCACGGGCTGTCCCCCTTCTTTACGGCCCACTGCAATGAAAAGTTAAATATCTCATTGGGTTACATCACGGACTGGCCAGCAGGCGAAAAAAAACCTCACCAGAAACTGGTGAGGTCTTTGTCGGCGGGAAAAGCCCCCCCCCGGCCGCCCGGCCGCCCGAAGGCCGAGGAGCCCCCTTGTATGCTTTGACGTGTTGGGTATGAAGTTCGTTTGACCGGCCCTGTACAGCCCGTTCCCCCTTTGAGCCTAGAGCTCGTCCCCGAGCATTGGGGCGTACAGTCCGCCGTGTTTGTCAC
>NZ_JCBANA010000137.1:0-3269 GCF_059760725.1 Achromobacter sp. 1014246743 | reverse complement strand
TTTCAGAGACGGTCCCGGTCCGCGCGCTTTTTTCATTTCTGCGCCGGGCCGTGGGGCCGCAGGCCGTTTCGGCCTCCCCAGTTTTTCTGTGTCCGCGGCGGCGCGGCAAGCCGTCAGTGGACAGCGGCCCCCGTGCACAGGCCGCACTGCTGCAGCGCCTGCTGCATGCTGCACACCGAACGGCGACAAGCCACGACCCGGATGCCGCCGCGCTGCGCCGCATTGCGGAACGTTTTCATGACGTTATGGCCCAGGAAGTCGGTCAGCAAAATGACCAGCTGGGTGCCCGAGGGCAGTTGCAGCGTCTTCTTCTGATGCGAGGGGTCACGGCCACTGATGTGGTGCGTGATCGAAATATTGTGTCCTTTAAGCAGATCCGGAATGTTGCCGAGCCTGTCGGCGCCCACTACCACTGCACTCAATCCTGCCGTCATGTTGAACCTCACTGGGTCGTTGAGACTGGATGTAATGATAATGATTCCTATTTTTTAGTCAACTTAAATGAGATCAGTTCTTATTTAATTATTTTTATGAGCTCATGGGAACGCATAGGAAGACCCCCGCTCCCCCCTTCCCCGAGACGCCTGCGCAGCCAAAAAAAACGCGGCTCCCGCAAAGGGCCGCGCTTTGTCCCAGGGCCTCCAAAGCCGGCCACGCCTACTTGGGCGTGCCCTGCACCGCCTCGGTCACGACCGCGCGGGTCAATGATGGCGCCAGCATTTCCAGGAAGGTATAGACGTAATCGCGCAGGAACACACCGGCCTTCACCCCCACGCGAGTGGTGTGCGTGCCAAACAGGTGCCCGACGGGCAGTCCCACCAGGTTCGAATCGCGCCGCGGGTCGTAGGCCACGCCGGCGATGATGCCGATGCCCAGGCCCACATCCACGTAGGTCTTGATCACGTCGGCGTCGATGGCCTCCAGCACGATGTCCGGATGGATACCCTGGTTGGCGAAGACTTCGTCGATCGTGCTGCGGCCGGTAAAGGCACGGTCATAGGTCACGATGGGGAATTCGGCCAGTTGCGCCAGGGACAGGCGCTTGGCAGCGCTGGAGGTCAGTTCGGCAAGCGGATGGTCGGGACGCACTACCACCGTGTGTTCCCAGGCATAGACAGGCAACGTCGCCAGGCCCGGGGTCAGCGCCAGGGATTCGGTCGCCAGCGCCAGGTCGGCCTGTTCGTGCAGCACCATTTCGGCCAGTTGCGCGGGGCTGCCTTCAGCCAACGACAGATGCACCTTGGGGAATTGCTTGCGGAACGCCGGAATGACGCGCGGCAGCAGGTAACGGGCCTGGGTGTGGGTGCAGGCGATCACCAGGCCGCCTTCGTCGCGGCGGGCAAATTCATCGCTGACTTTCTTGAGATTGTCGACTTCGCGCATGATGCGGTCGATCACCTGCGAAACCGCCAGGCCGGGCTTGGTCAGCCCCTTGATGCGCTTGCCGTGACGTTCGAAGATCTTGATGCCGAGTTCGTCCTCGAACTCGATGATCGCCTTGGACACGCCCGGCTGGGAGGTATAGAGCATCCGGGCGGCTTCGGTCAGATTGAAGTCGCGCCGGATGGTTTCGCGCACAAAACGAAATTGCTGCAGGTTCATGAATTGGCCCCTGATAGACGGACCAATTATAAGTAATAAGGACGCCTTGTTATATGACTTATTGATATAAGCTTAGGTGCAAGGCGTCCCTCTTTCAGCGCATCGAGATCGTCGTGTTCACGGTCTTGGCATGGGCCGACCAGCGCGCGGTGACGGTCTTGGTCTGGGTCCAGAACTGCACCGCCTGCTTGCCATTGGGGCCCAGGTCGCCGAGCTTCGAGCCGCGCGAACCGGTAAAGCTGAACCAGGCCACCGGCACCGGGATCGGCACGTTGATGCCGACCTGGCCGACGTCGATGTTGTTCTGGAAGTAGCGCGCCGCGCCGCCATCCTGCGTGAACAGCGCCACGCCGTTGCCATTGGGGTTGCGGTTGACGAATTCCACCGCCTCTTCCAGCGTTTCCACGCCCACCACGCACAGCACCGGCCCGAAGATTTCCTCGGTGTAGATGGTCATGTCTTCGGTCACGCCGTCGAACACCGTGGGACCCACGAAGTTGCCCTGCTCGAAGCCCGAGACCTTCAGGTTGCGGCCGTCCAACAGCAGCTTGGCGCCTTCGTCCACGCCCTTCTGGATCAGGCTTTCGACGCGCTTCTTGGCGTTGGGCGACACCAGCGGGCCCAGGTCGGCCGCGCGGTCCATGCCCGAATTGACCTTCAGCTTCTTGGCGCGCTCGACGAAATCGGGCAGCCAGTTGCGGGCATCGCCCACCAGCACGGCCACCGACGAGGCCATGCAGCGCTGGCCGGCCGCGCCGAAAGCGGCGCCCACCAGCTGGTTCAGCGCCACGTCGGGATCGGCGTCCGGCAGGATCACGCAGTGGTTCTTGGCGCCCATCATCGACTGGCAGCGCTTGCCCGCGGCGGAGGCGCGGTTGTAGATCTCGGTGCCCACGCGGGTCGAACCGATGAACGACACCGCCTTGATGTCGGGATGCTCGCACAGGCCGTTGGCCGTATCCGGGCCGCCATGGACCACGTTCAGCACACCCGGGGGCAGGCCGGCTTCCAGGGCCAGTTGGGCCAGGAACAGCGAGGCGGTGGGGTCCTGCTCGGATGGCTTGAGCACGAACGTGTTGCCGCAGGCCACCGCGATCGGGAACATGAAGCAAGGCAGCATCACGGGGAAATTGAACGCCGTGATGCCGGCGCACACGCCCAGCGGCTGGATCAGGGTGTAGACGTCGATGCCGGATGCGGCGTTCTCGGCATATTCGCCCAGTTGCAGGTTGGCGATCGAGCAGGCGTGCTCCACCACTTCCAGGCCACGGCCCACTTCACCCTCGGCGTCCGGCAGGGTCTTGCCGTGTTCGCGGGTAATCATCTCGGCCAGCTTGCCGGTGTTGGCGCGCAGCAGTTCCTGGAATTTCAGCATGACGCGCATGCGCGCGCCCTGCCCGCTGTTGCGCCAGGTCTTGAAGGCTTCCTTGGCATTGGAGACCGCCAGGTCCAGCTCTTCGCGCGTCGCGAAGGGCACCTTGGCGACAACCTCTTGCGTGGCGGGGTTGATCACGTCACGCCATTCGGTGGTCTTGGACTGCACGAGCTTGCCGCCGATCAATAGCGGAACGCGGGGGACTTCACTCATTTGATGCTCCTCACACTGCTTTATCGATGCGGATGGAATCCGCGTTCAGGGTTCTTTGCGGGCAGCGCCGGCCGGCCCC
>NZ_JCBANA010000136.1:0-3312 GCF_059760725.1 Achromobacter sp. 1014246743 | reverse complement strand
GTGACAAACACGGCGGACTGTACGCCCCAATGCTCGGGGACGAGCTCTAGGCTCAAAGGGGGAACGGGCTGTACAGGGCCGATCAAACGAACTTCATACCCAACACGTCAAAGCATACAAGGGGGCTGCCCGCCCTTGGGGCGGCCCGACGCGCGGGCGGCTGTTCTAGCATGAGATTGGTGCGCCACCCCAGGCTGCCCCGCCTTGGGGCGGCCCGGCGGCGGGGCGGGCTTTCTTGCGACCAATAAAAAAGGCGCCTGACGGCGCCTTTTGCTTGACGGCCTGCTTTCGCTAGTTCAGCCACGCCCCACGAACGGCATATTGGTGGCCATGATGGTCATGAACTGCACGTTGGCTTCCAGCGGCAGGCGGGCCATGGCGGCGACGGCCTGGGCGACGTGGGCGACGTCCATGCGCGGCTCGACCTTGGTGCTGCCGTCGGCCTGCAGGATGCCCGCCGCCATGCGCTCGGTCATCTCGGTGGCCGCATTGCCGATGTCGATCTGGCCGCAGGCGATGTGATAGGGGCGGCAATCGAGCGAAATCGACTTGGTCAGGCCCGTCACGGCATGCTTGGTGGCCGTGTAGGCAATCGAGAACGGCCGCGGCGCATGCGCCGAGATCGAACCGTTGTTGATGATGCGGCCGCCTTGCGGCGTCTGCGCCTTCATGACGCGGATCGCGGCCTGGGCGCACAGGAACATGCCGGTCAGGTTGGTGTCGACCACCTCGCGCCAGAGCGACACCGGCAGCTCTTCGATCGGCATCGCAGGCGCACCGCGGCCGGCATTGTTGAACAGCACGTCCAGCCGGCCGTACTCGCGTTGCGTCGCGTCGAACAGCTCGCGCACCGCCTGCTCGTCGGACACGTCGGTCGGCACGACCAACGCCCTGACGCCGTCTTCGCCCGCCGCCGTGCGGGTGGCCTCGAGCGGTTCGCGCCGGCGGCCCGCCAACACCACGCGATAACCCTGCGCCAGGAATTCCAGCGCCACCGCGCGGCCTATGCCGGTGCCTGCGCCCGTCACCAGGGCAACGCGCGGGGGGTCGATCTCGTTCGTGTGCATCGGATTCTCCTTGTTATCGATCGGCGAAATGCTACCCGAATCGATCTGGCCATGCTGAAAGCGAACGTTCCAGGGTTCCCCGTCAGCCCGACTGTCCACGCAAGCAAATGAAACGGCGCGCGCCGCATCAATCTCCGCGCGATGTGCTGATCTGTCACAACCTTTTATATAATTTCTGGAAATTAACTTATTACTCAAAATCAATAACTGGACGGAGACCTCCTCCATGCCTTTACGGCCCCTGTCTTCATGGCCCCAATCATTGCGGCCCCTGCCTGTAAGTTTGCAGCCGTTTCGTCTACGGTCCTGTACGGTCGCTCGCTGGGCGGGCGCGCTGGCCCTGGGCGCCAGCGCCTTGGCCAGCGCTCAAGGCGCGCCTGACGGCCAACTGATCAGCACCCAGGGCGCCAACGGCGCGCCCGCCTGTGTCACCTGCCATGGCGCCAAGGGCGAAGGCAATGCCGTCGCCGGCTTTCCGCACCTGGCGGGCATGGGCGCCGCCTACCTGGCCGAACAGCTCGAAGCCATGGCCAATGGCTCGCGCGTCAGCCCGGTGATGGCGCCCACGGCCAAGGCGCTAAGCCCCGCCCAGCGCCAGGCCGTGGCGCAGTACTACGCCCAACTGCCTTCGCCGCTGAACATCGACCGCCTCGCCGCCACCGCACAGCAACCCGCCAAGGCCGACGATACCGGCGCCTGGCTCGCCAACCGCGGCGCCTGGGACAAAAACGTGCCCGCGTGCAATCAGTGCCATGGCCCCGGCGGCATCGGCGTGGGCGCCAACTTTCCCAGCCTGGCCGGCCAGCCTGCCGCCTACATCGCCGGCCAGTTGCGCGCCTGGCGCCAGGGCCAGCGTCCGCCCGGCCCACTGGGCCTGATGCCGGCCGTCGCCACCCGCCTGAGCGACGCCGAGATCGACGCCGTGTCCGCCTATTACGCCGGCCTGCCCAAGGCGGCCGACCTGCTTGCCGCGCAAGCCACCCCCGCCGCGGGAGCCAAGCCATGAATTCGATGTCCCGCCGACTCTCCGACCGGCTTGTCGCCCGGATCCCAAGCCGCGGCGCCGCCCGACGCGCCGATCAGGCCACCGGCCGCCGCGCCACCGCCCTGCTCGCCGCGCTGGCCCTGGCCGGCGGCCTGGCCGCCCCTGCTGCCCGCGCCGCCGGTCCCGTCGCCGATGCCCGCCCCGCCTTCACGCCCCCCACCGCCGCCTCGCTGCCCGACAGCGAGTTCGGCAAGATCGTGCGCCAGGGCGAGCAGATCTTCCTGCACACCCCGCAGAACGCCGCCAAGTTCGTCGGCAACGACCTGAACTGCGTCAGTTGCCACCTGGACGCCGGCCGCCGCGCCGATTCCGCGCCGATGTGGGCGGCCTACGTGCTGTATCCCGCCTACCGCGCCAAGAACGGCCACGTCAACACGCTGGCCGAGCGCCTGCAAGGCTGTTTCCGCTTCAGCATGAACGGCAAGGCGCCCGCGGCCGACGATCCCGTGCTGACCGCCCTGCAGACCTACATGTTCTGGCTGGCCAGCAAGGCGCCCACCGGCGTGGCGCTCAAGGGCCAGGGCTACCTGAAGCTGCCCGCGCCGGCCCAGAAGGCGGACTACGTGCGCGGTGGCGAGGTCTATGCGCAGTACTGCGCCGTCTGCCACGGCGACAAGGGCCAGGGCCAGAAGAACGGCTCGCACTGGGTCTTCCCGGCGCTTTGGGGGCCGGACTCGTTCAACTGGGGCGCGGGCATGCACCAGATCGGCAACGCCGCCGGCTTCATCAAGGCCAACATGCCCTTGGGCCAGGCCGGCATGCTGAGCGACCAGGAAGCGTGGGACGTGGCGTATTTCATGAACGCGCACGAACGCCCGCAGGACCCGCGCTACACCGACTCGGTCGCCAAGACCCGCGCCAAGTACCACGATTCGGACGACTCGCTGTACGGCCTGGAAGTCAACGGCCACCTGCTCGGCAGCGACTCGCCCGCGCCGGGCGGCAAGCTGGTGCAGGCGGCCGCCCAATAATCGACGCCGGATAGGCAAGCCCAGGCAAAGCGGGGCCAAATGCCTGGCAAGCGTCTCCGGCGCCGAACCATCGCCGAAAGACGTTCCCCGCAAAATCGCGCGGCGCGGCGGGGTTTCCCCCGCCCCCCCTGTCTTTTATTCACACCTCCCCGGCCACCAGACCTGTTGGTTCATCTCGTATTCCCTCCTCTGCTTTGACAAAACAAAACAACTATTTATATATTTGACT
>NZ_JCBANA010000135.1:0-2500 GCF_059760725.1 Achromobacter sp. 1014246743 | reverse complement strand
TGCTACGAAAGGGCACTCTAATGAGACTGCCGGTGACAAACCGGAGGAAGGTGGGGATGACGTCAAGTCCTCATGGCCCTTATGGGTAGGGCTTCACACGTCATACAATGGTCGGGACAGAGGGTCGCCAACCCGCGAGGGGGAGCCAATCCCAGAAACCCGATCGTAGTCCGGATCGCAGTCTGCAACTCGACTGCGTGAAGTCGGAATCGCTAGTAATCGCGGATCAGCATGTCGCGGTGAATACGTTCCCGGGTCTTGTACACACCGCCCGTCACACCATGGGAGTGGGTTTTACCAGAAGTAGTTAGCCTAACCGCAAGGGGGGCGATTACCACGGTAGGATTCATGACTGGGGTGAAGTCGTAACAAGGTAGCCGTATCGGAAGGTGCGGCTGGATCACCTCCTTTCAGAGCTTAAGTGCTCGTGTTAAGCGTCCACTCTTATCGGTTGTTTGATATATAGCTGGGATCGGTTGTGGGCTTGGGTAGAGGGATTCCTCCCTGTGTCCATGGCATCCTGACTACTGATCCGAGAAGGTTTTGGGTCTGTAGCTCAGTCGGTTAGAGCACCGTCTTGATAAGGCGGGGGTCGTTGGTTCGAATCCAACCAGACCCACCAAGTATTTGACGCCAGGCGTTGAATATGGGGGTGTAGCTCAGCTGGGAGAGCGCCTGCTTTGCAAGCAGGATGTCATCGGTTCGATCCCGTTCACCTCCACCATTGATTCTCAAGCAGTCACCTGGTGGTGACGTGTAGAGGTTAACTCATAGCATCGTGATTGAATAAATCGACGGTCTTATGAGTTAGGTTTTACCTGACAGCTATATTCGTTCTTTAACAATCTGGAAGAAGCACAACGAAATGTACTTATCAAGTACTCGGCGCAAGTCGATGAAGATAAGTACGGGTTGTGATTGCATTATTTTGTTCCAAGTTCTCAAGACTGAAGTGAATAACTTCAGACTGCTTTGAAACTTATGAACGGCACAAACGCTAATACTCAGGTCCTATAGCCTACAGCGTTATAGGATCAAGCGACTAAGTGCATATGGTGGATGCCTTGGCGATCACAGGCGATGAAGGACGTAGTAGCCTGCGAAAAGCTACGGGGAGCTGGCAAACAAGCTTTGATCCGTAGATGTCCGAATGGGGAAACCCACCGCAGCAATGCGGTATCCCTAGCTGAATACATAGGCTAGTGGAAGCGAACCGGGTGAACTGAAACATCTCAGTAGCTCGAGGAAAAGAAATCAACCGAGATTCCGAAAGTAGTGGCGAGCGAAATCGGAAGAGCCTTTACGTTTTAGCATGCAAGATAATCGAAGGGGATGGAAAGCCCCGCCGTAGCAGGTGATAGCCCTGTAGATGAAATTTTGTGTGTGGAACTAAGCGTAAGAAAAGTAGGGCGGGACACGTGAAATCCTGTTTGAAGATGGGGGGACCATCCTCCAAGGCTAAATACTCGTGATCGACCGATAGTGAACCAGTACCGTGAGGGAAAGGCGAAAAGAACCCCGGAAGGGGAGTGAAATAGATCCTGAAACCGTATGCATACAAACAGTAGGAGCCTCCTTGTGGGGTGACTGCGTACCTTTTGTATAATGGGTCAGCGACTTACATTCAGTGGCAAGGTTAACCGAATAGGGAAGCCGTAGCGAAAGCGAGTCCGAATAGGGCGATTCAGTCGCTGGGTGTAGACCCGAAACCAGATGATCTATCCATGGCCAGGTTGAAGGCACGGTAACACGTGCTGGAGGACCGAACCCACTAATGTTGAAAAATTAGGGGATGAGCTGTGGATAGGGGTGAAAGGCTAAACAAATCTGGAAATAGCTGGTTCTCTCCGAAAACTATTTAGGTAGTGCCTCAAGTATTACTGCGGGGGGTAGAGCACTGTTATAGCTAGGGGGTCATGGCGACTTACCAAACTATGGCAAACTCCGAATACCCGCAAGTACAGCTTGGGAGACAGAGCACCGGGTGCTAACGTCCGGACTCAAGAGGGAAACAACCCAGACCGCCAGCTAAGGTCCCGAATTATCGCTAAGTGGGAAACGAAGTGGGAAGGCATAGACAGTCAGGAGGTTGGCTTAGAAGCAGCCATCCTTTAAAGAAAGCGTAATAGCTCACTGATCGAGTCGTCCTGCGCGGAAGATGTAACGGGGCTAAGCGATAAACCGAAGCTGCGGGTGTGCACTTTTAGTGCACGCGGTAGGAGAGCGTTCTGTAAGCCTGCGAAGGTGGCTTGTAAAGGCTGCTGGAGGTATCAGAAGTGCGAATGCTGACATGAGTAGCGATAAAGGGGGTGAAAAGCCCCCTCGCCGTAAGTCCAAGGTTTCCTGCGCAACGTTCATCGGCGCAGGGTGAGTCGGCCCCTAAGGCGAGGCAGAGATGCGTAGCTGATGGGAAACTGGTTAATATTCCAGTACCGTCGTACAGTGCGATGGGGGGACGGATCGCGGAAGATCATCAGGGTGTTGGATGTCCCTGTTGCTG
>NZ_JCBANA010000134.1:0-4106 GCF_059760725.1 Achromobacter sp. 1014246743 | reverse complement strand
CGCCGCTGCCGGCGCGTGCCCCGCGCGGGAAAATTCAGGAATGGCGGCGGAACGACGCCAGGAACACGCCGGCCAGGATGAACAGCGAACCGAAGGTGCGGTTCATCCAGCGGATGTGCTTGGCATCGCGCAGCAGGCGCAGCACGCGGGCGGCCAACAGGGTGTAGACACCCATCGCGACCAGGTCGGTGAACGCCAGCGTGCCCGCCAGCGCCGCGTACTGCGGCGTGAGCGGCAAGGCGGTATCGACGAACTGCGGCACCACGGCCAGCAGGAACACCGTGCCCTTGGGGTTCATGGTGTTGATCAGGAAACCGCGCATGACCAGCTCGCGGATCGAGGCCTGCTTGGGATCGCCCGCGTCCACCGCGACAGGCGCGGCGTCGGTGCGGATCTGGCGCACGCCCAGGTAGATCAGGTAGGCCACGCCCAGGTACTTGACCACGTTGAAGGCCATCTCGGACGTGGCCAGCACCGCGCCCAGGCCGACAGCGACCACGACGAACTGGAACAGGATGCCCATGATGAGGCCGGCCGTGTTCCAGTAGCCGCGTGCGAATCCGTATTTCAGTCCGGAAGACATGGCCGAAATGGCCCCTGCGCCGGGAGAGAACGAAATGGCCCAGGAGGCCAGGAAGAACGTCAACCAGGTTGAGAGGGGCATGATGGCGCGGGTCCGTGGGTCGCTGTGAGGGAGGTGCCTGGGATATTACTTGGACAGCAGCGCGGCGCGGGGCGCGCCTGCCGGACGACCCGAGCCGCCGTTGCCGGCGGGACGTGCCGAGCCTTCGGGGCGGCGGTGGTTCTGCTGCGGGCGGGCCTCGTTGCGGCCGGCGTGGGCCGGGCGTTCGGCGGGCTTGCCGTCGCGCGGTGCCGGGTTGCCGCGGCCTTCGCCGGCGGCGCGGGCCGGGGCCGGCGCACGGCCGCTGCCGGCGCTGCGCGGCGCGGCGTTGGCCGGGCGCGAGCGGCGGTCGCCACCGTTGCCATTGCCACCGCGGCCGCCATTGCGGTTGCCACCGCGCGGGGAGCGCGCGTCTTCGTCGCGTTCCTGGCGGTCAAAGGCCGCCGCGCTGGTGGCGGGCGGGGTCCAATCCAGTACCGGCTTGCGCTCGATGGTCTTCTTGATCAGGCGCTCGATGTCCTTGAGCAGCTTGATTTCGCTGTTATCCACCAGCGAGACCGCGGCGCCCGTGGCGCCGGCGCGGCCCGTGCGGCCGATGCGGTGCACGTAGTCTTCCGGCACGTTGGGCAGCTCGAAGTTGACCACTTGGGGCAACTGGTCGATGTCCAGGCCGCGGGCAGCGATGTCGGTGGCCACCAGCACCGTGACGGTGCCATCCTTGAAGCCGGCCAGCGCGCGGGTGCGGGCCGATTGGCTCTTGTTGCCGTGGATGGCGGCGGCGGTCAGGCCGTCTTTCACGAGCTTTTCGGCCAGGCGGTTGGCGCCGTGCTTGGTGCGCGTGAACACCAGCACCTGGTGCCAGCCGCTTTCGCGGATGATGTGGCTGATCAGGTCGCGCTTGTGGTGCTGTTCGACCAGGTGCACCGTCTGGGTGACCAGTTCGGTGGCGGTGTTGCGCGGGGTGACCGAGACTTCGCCCGGATCATTCAGCACGCCGCGGGCCAGTGCACGGATTTCGTCCGAGAACGTGGCCGAGAACAGCAGGTTCTGGCGCTGCTTGGGCAGCAGGGCCAGGATCTTGCGGATGTCGCGGATGAAGCCCATGTCCAGCATGCGGTCGGCTTCGTCCAGCACCAGGATCTCGACGCCGGACAGGTCGACGGTCTTCTGGCCGCAGTGGTCCAGCAGGCGGCCGGGCGTGGCCACCAGGATGTCCAGCGGCTTGCGCAGCGCGGAGATCTGGGGGTTGATGTTGACGCCGCCGAACATCACCATGGACGTCAGCGAGGTGTGCTTGCCGTAGGTCTGCACCGATTCGGCGACCTGCGCGGTCAGTTCACGCGTCGGGGTCAGGATCAGGCAACGGGGGCGGCCGGGCTTGCGGGCCTCGGGCTTTTTCTGCATCAGCAGATGCAGGATGGGCAGCGTGAAGCCAGCGGTCTTGCCGGTGCCGGTCTGGGCGGCGGCGAGCAGGTCGCCACCTTTCAGGACCTGCGGGATCGCCTGGGCCTGGATGGGGGTGGGTGCGGTATAGCCGGTGTCGGCAATGGCGCGCAACAGGGAATCAGCCAGCCCGAGGTCGGCGAAAGAGGAAGAGGTAGTCAAAACAACTCCAGCGGCAGCCCGTCGCTCAAGTTGAGAGACTCCAATCCAGGCGGACGAATAAGGAGAAAAGGGAAGCGCCCTTATTGGGCGAAGCTTGGCGGCGAAGTGCCTAGCGGACGTGTGCAGATTGGCAAAGCACACAGGGCGATTGTAGCTGATGCGGCGCCGCAACACCCGCGGAATTCCCGTCGGAGGTATAACTAAGTAACATTTAGCAGGTCCTATTACGATTTAGGTGTAATCCCTAGTGCGACCCTCCCTATAATCCGAGCGCTTATCTCCCACATAAAGAAATAAAGGGTTGCTATGAAAAAGGCGGCAGTAGCGGGTTTGGTCGTTGCGCTGGGCGCAATCTGGACGGGCACGGCCTGGTACACGGGCCAGAAGGCCGAGGCGTTCGTCAAACAGTCGATTGACGAAGGCAACGTCGAACTCAAGAAGGTTGCCGACAAATGGGGCGTGACCGCCGTGATCGAACTGATGTCGTTCGAGCGCGGCGTGTTTTCCTCGTCCGAGCGCTATCGCGTGAAGTTCACGCTGCCCGCCAAGGATGGCAAGCCGGCCGAAGAGCACGAAGTCCAGTTCACCGAGCAACTGGATCACGGCCCCTTCCCGCTGTCGAACCTGACCTCGGGCAAGCTGGCGCCGGCCATGGTCGCCAGCCGCTTCAAGATCGAGGAAACCCCCGCCGTCAAGGGCTGGTTCACGGCCACCAAGGGCGCCACGCCGCTGTCCGGCGCCTATAGCGTCAGCTATGGCAAGAACATCACCGGCACGTTCAACCTGGCCCCGGCTGAAGCCACCAGCAACGCCACCACGCTGACCTTTGCCGGCATGACGGGCGATGTCGAGTACGAAACCGCCACCAAGCACGGCGTCTTCGCCATGAAGAGCGACAGCGTGGCGCTGTCGGGTCCGGCCGACGAAAGCGACATCGTGGGCATGACCATCAAGGGCATCGCGTTCAACAGCGACCTGACCCCGGGCAAGAGCGACATGCTCATGGGCAGCCAAAAGATGACCTTCAAGGATTGGACGATTTCGTCCAAGACCCGTCCGCCGGTGCAGTTCAAGGACACCACCGTGGCCGTGGACCTGTCGGAAGCGGATGCCGGCGTGAGCGGCAAGTTGATGCTGGACTTCGGCATGATCAATGTCGAGAACAAGGACATGGCAGGCGTGCAGCTGGCCCTGGGCCTGACGAACCTGGACCCGAAGGCGCTCAAGGCCCTGAACGACGTGTATGAAGCCGCATCGCGCCGCATGGTGCAAAGCGGCGAGCAGAAGTCGCCGGAGTTCACGCCGGAAGAGCAGCAAGTGCTCAAGACCAACGTCGAGCTGCTGCTGGCCGGCAACCCCGGCCTGTCGGTGTCGCCCCTGCAAGTGCGCACCACCAACGGTACGTCGACGTTCAAGCTGGACGTGAGCCTGGCCAAGCCGGCCTCGGTGGACCAGCCCGCCTCGGATGTGGCCATGCAGGCGATCCGCAAGCTGGACGCCAAGCTGGTGCTGTCCAAGGGCAACATGGCAGACCTGATGGCGATCCAGCCGCAACTGCAAGGCGTGCCGGCCGACCGTGCGGCCCAGACCGCCAAGGGCCAGGCCGAAATGGTGGGCACGATGGCGACCGCCATGGGCGTGGCCAAGGTCGAAAACGACAACATCGTTTCGTACCTGAACTATGCTGATGGCCAGGTGGACTTCAACGGCAAGAAGATGCCGCTGCAACAGTTCATGATGATGGTCATGAGCGGTGCAATGGGTGGCATGCGCTAAGCCCTTCCGCGCACGGATCGGACGCGCCGGCGGGATGCCGGCGCCCCTTTGCGGGCTCCGGCCCCTCGGGGCTTCCCTCATTAACATCATACGGCTCCGGCGA
>NZ_JCBANA010000133.1:0-4505 GCF_059760725.1 Achromobacter sp. 1014246743 | reverse complement strand
GGGCTGCCACGGGTGCCGCTATTTGTCCACCGACCGCATGTCGCAGGTGGTTTCGGACGTTTCGCAGATGCCCCGAAACCACGCCCGTCCGCGCGTGCGGTCCTTGGGGGTCAGTGCTTCGAACTTGTCGCTGTTGCGCATTTCGTAGTCCAGCAGCAGCCATTGGCCATCGCAGGCGACGATGCCTTGCACCTTGGCCCGTTCGGTCAGCCAGTTGTCCTGCAGGTCCAGCAGCCGTTCGCTGGCGGCGTCCGGGCGGGCGTATCCGCGCGCCGACTGGATGCCGATATTCGCATCGCCGGCTTCGATCCAGCCTTCGCCCTGGTACACGGGCCGTGGCCGGCTTTGATCGTTGCCGGTCTTGGCATCGCTGGCGTTCTTGATCCTGAGCCAGCCGTCGCGCGCCTCGGCCACATCGAACGTGACGCTGTAGTAGTCGATGGTGGGGTCCGGGCCGTCACCGCGGGTCGTCGGCAGGGTGCCCAGCACCTTGGCCTGCGCGGACGGCGCCGCGCGCACCTGGACCACGGGCTTCTCATCGTTCGTCCAGCCCGAGAAGCTGCAGGTGGTGGCCCCCGGCGGGGTCCAGGCCGTGCCCTGAGCGGGCGGCGGGGCGGCGAACGCGGGCGACAGGGTCAGTGTGGCAAGTACCAGGAATATCGGTCGAAAGGTCATGGGCTTGATCTCGTCGTCGATGGAAACTGGAAAGACAGGGAGCGGGCTGCGGTGTGGGCCGGGCAGCCCGCGGCATCAGCCGTGCTTGGGGAAACCGCCGCTGACCCATTCCGAGGCGCGCTGCACGTTCAGCTTGTAGGTCGGCGCCACGTGGGTCTGAGCCAGCTGTTCGCCCAATTCGTCGTAGGCGCTCAGCACGGCATAGGGTTCGTCTTCGTCGGGAACGATGTCCAGCTTGATCGTCAGGCGGCCGGCGTCGGCGTCGATCTTCACGCTCTTGTGCAGGGTCGCGTGCAATTGCTGTTCGTGGCGGCGCAGCACTTCGTTGGCGGTCTTGACCAGGGTGGAGAACGCGGGGCCGTCCATCGGCTTGGGGTTCTTCTTGTCGCGGCCCATCGTCCAGGGGCCTACCAGGGCGGGTTCGGCCTGGCCGTCCAGCGTCATCTCCACGGCCCAGCCGTCGTCGTCTTCGTTCTTGATGATCCGAGCGGTCCAGCCGTCATCGCGCCACAACCTGGCTTCTTGTTCCTTGCGGCCTTCGGCGATATCGGACTCGGGCGTGCGGGTGTCATTCACTGCGGTACTGCTCCTGGGTGGGATGGGGGGGGGCGCGGACGTTCGCGCGACCTTCAGCACTTTAACTTAAGGCTGGGGGGATTTCCTGGCGTAGTGCGATGTACGGGGCAGTTTTGACACGGAGGGGGCGGCGCCGTCGTCGGCGCTAAATTGGACTATTCCAATTCACATCCTGAAGATCGGCACTCATGATCTGGTTGATTTTTCACCGCGAGAGGCCAGTTGACGTCCGCTAGCCTTTGTATCGAGCCATGTAATCTTGCCAAAAAATAGCGGCATCGGAAAAATTCGACATGAATACAGAGCACCATGCTCAAACAAAAGAGAAGATTCAATCTGCCCCGTTGGTGGCGCCGCCCGATCCTTGGAAAAAGGTCGGCAGCTTGGCGGTGGGGGGATTGCGTGGGGTTGGCTTTGACCGGAATTCAGAGCTGCTGCTCGTGCATTCCAGCGCGGGCCGCGGGGTGATTGACTGCCAGACCGCCGAAAAAGTCGCCAGAGACTACGAGGAGTATTACGGCGACGAGATCTTCATGGAGTGCGAAGGGATCGGACCGCTGGCGGGTACCTGCGTTCGTCTCGCAAGCATCTTTGGCGGTGGCCTGATACGGTTCACAAGAGACGATTGGTCTATCGACCAAGTCACTCTGGACTGGCCGATACAGGAGGTGCTTCTTTTCCCTCCCGAAAATATGCTGCCCGGTGTGATCCATCGGGAGCCTTCGGTTTTCTATAAGATTTTCAGGGACTTTCAGCCAATATTTGCCGGGTTCTCTTACACAGGAAAGACGCTGTTGATCGCCAGCTCTAGCGATATAGAGATATGGGGGCGGTGAATGGGTAACGTCGTGCCGCGCTGTTGAGCGTCAGCGGCTTTTTGCGATCACATCCGTCATGTATTTGTTCAGATCGCGAAAATCCTGAACCGTCCAGGCGTGCGGCGGCACCTTCACGCCGTTCTCTTTCAACGTCTTGGGGATCAAGTCGCCGTTCGGACGCAGGATCACCGATGACACGATGACGCCCGGATAGTCATGCAGCCGCTTCTTGAAAGCGGCAGTGGTCAGGTCGGGGGTAGGCGGGTTGCTCTTCTTGGCCAACGGCCCGGTGCCCTTGATGTCTGCCCCATGGCACATGGCACATCGCTGCGTGAACAGGTTCTTGCCGTTGAGGTTCTGTGCGAACGCGGGCGCGGCTTGGGCCAGCAATGCAACGCCCAGCGAGGCGATGCTTAAAACACGGACTGTCATTTTGTCTTTTTATATGAATTGAATAATGGTCGAGGAACCCCGGACGCGACGGTGTCCTGGCCCTCGGGCCGTCATGGCTCGATGATCTCTACTCGCTCGCCATGGCGCAATGCTTCATCGATGAGCCGGCGAAGGGCCAGTGAGGCAATCGCGGGGTTCACAAGATGGTCCACGAAGTAGAAACCCGCTGGCTCCAGCGCATAGCTGTAGATGTCCGTCATTGAAGGCCGCTCGATCGCGTCCGGCAGCTTTTTGATCAGCGCGGACGGATCATAACCAGCGGGAACGGCGAACTTGATCTGGTATTCGATGCCCATTGCTAGCCCAGCTTGAATTGTTGATTGTTCACGCGCCGTACGGTCACGAAGTCGGAATCCGGGAAGTAGGGAAGCTCGCCGCGCACACCTTCCTGTTGCCAGAGGTCAGCTGCGTCATGGTGAATGCACTCGAAGTCGTAGCTAGGGTCGCGGGCAATGTCGTACGAGGGATGCAAGTCGTTGATATGAAAAGAAATCGAATAGACGATCAACGGGTGTTCAGGGGCTGTGGCCCTGTCCCAGACTTCCCAGAACTCGGGATGTGCCGCACGAAACCAGGACTCGGCGAAAGCGATGGCATTGGGGGAGTCGTCCCAGACCGATTGAACGACGGCCTGGGCCGCGTGAATGTAAGGCTCGGGATTCTCCCCTTGGGGATACTCTACAAAGATCAACTGCCTTGCAAACTGGAATTCGCATTGACTGGTGGACGCGCTACCCCTGTAATTTCCAAGCATGTTTCTGCTAGACAGTTCAATGCGCATACGTCGTTTGTCCTTTGTCTTAGCCCGGTGATCGCACCCGCTACTTGGCCGCAAATTGATAAGCCGTCTGCCCATCGGGCATGAACGTATACGTGATGAACATCGGAATGGTGCGGCCGCAGGCCTCGAAATTCCAGGCTTCCCGGGCTGATCCCGAGATGAGCGCGGTCTTGGCGGCGTTGGTGCGGATGTCGTCGGACTTGCTGACCAGGGCCACCGTGACGGATTTGGGCGTTTCCTTGCAGCCGCTGGTGATGGACAGCAGCGGCACCAGCTTTTCCAGCGCGTACGGCGGGTCGGGGGTGAGCGGCGTGCCCTTGACGGGAATGCTGCGCACGTCTTGCCGGTAGGTGGTCGGGGCGGCGCAGGCGGCCAGCAGCACGGCGGGCAGGATCACGGCGCAGCGGGGCGCCCAGCGGGCAAAGAATGAAGGCCTGGTGTGCATTGGGGGGCGCATCCTTGACGGGTTGAGGTTCAAAGAAGGGGGCGGCCGATCAGGACGCACGCGGTTCCAATTCCTCCAGGTCGGCGGAATTGAAGCCCCAGCGGTGCGTCGGGTCTGCCTTGCATTGGATGACGATCTTGATTTCGCGTTTGGCGCCGACGTCTTTCAGCCCGATCTCGCCGTTGCATACCGGGCAGTCTCCGCCCAGGGTGGTGATATAGACGCTGCCGTGCTTGTCGGATTCGACGTTGAACCAGCCCGCAATGCTGACGAACCGTTTGCGCAACAGGCGGTAGCCGATCATCAGCGCCGCGCCGAACGGAATGATCAGCCAGAACCACCACACGCCCCAGCGATACGACATTTCACCCAGGCTGGCGATGACCCCGGCCGCGCCGATGGCCGTCAGCCACAGGCGCTTGAGCGAGTGGCCGCGAAACGCGAGGGGAATGATGTTGGTGCGCACAAGCCGGGGCAGGCTCCAGCCGCCTTCCTTGGAGAGCGGTCGGCGATACCCGGATTCAAGAATATCCTGGTCGGCCTTGAAACCGTCGTCCGGCACCGGGGACGGCTTGGGGCTGGACAAGCCGGACAAGGTCTTTTTGCATTCGTCGCAAAGAGGACCCCGGCCGCGGAACGCAGCCCCGCAAGTTTGGCAATGCACGGGCATTCCCTCGCGAATGATGACAACGGGCGAAAGAATACAACTGATTGGGAATTCAGAATGTTGCCGACCCCCGGCGTCGCGGCTGCGACG
>NZ_JCBANA010000132.1:0-5204 GCF_059760725.1 Achromobacter sp. 1014246743 | reverse complement strand
CCGCCCAGGGGCTTTTGTTTGGGCTCGGTGCCTCGCTGTCAGGCCTGCGGCGTGCCTGTGTAGTCTTGCCGGTCGATGCCGTGACGCTGGAGCTTGTCGTAGAACGTCTTGCGGGGAATGCCCAACGTTTCGAGCGTGGCACGCACGTCGCCTTGGTGGGCAGTGAGCGCTTCGCGGATGAGCTGGGCTTCGAAGCGTTCCATCTTTTCGGGTAGCGAACCTGGGCCCGAGACTTCGGCGGGCGCCGCAACGGCCGGGGTATTGAGCACGCCCAGCACGAAACGTTCGGCAAAGTGGGCCAGTTCACGGACATTGCCTGGCCAGTCGTGGGTCAAGAGGTGGTGCTTGATGTCGGCCGGCATATCGGGGATATCGCGCTGGAAGCGGCGCGATGCATGGCCGAGGTAGTGGGCGAACAGCAGAGGAATGTCTTCGCGGCGTTCGCGCAGCGGCGGAATGCGGATGGTGACGACGTTCAAGCGGTAGAACAGGTCTTCGCGGAATTTGGCGCGGATGGCTGGACTGCCGAGATCTTCCTTGGTGGCGGCGACCACACGCAAATCCAGGTTGCGAACCTCGTTGCTGCCCAGTGGGGTGATCTGACGCGACTCCAGCACGCGCAGCAGCTTGACCTGCACGGCCAGCGGCATGCTTTCGATTTCGTCCAGGAACAGCGTACCGCCACTGGCATGCTCGATGCGGCCGATACGCCGCTTTTGCGCGCCTGTGAACGCACCGGCTTCATGGCCGAACAGCTCGCTTTCGATCACGCTTTCGGGCAGGGCCCCGCAATTGATGGCCACCAACGCATGATGGCGCCGGCGGCTCAAGCGGTGCAAGGCCGTGGCAACGACTTCCTTGCCGGTACCGGTTTCACCTTCTACCAGCACGTCCACGTCGGCATCGGCGATGTGGCGCAGCGTCTGCTTGATACGCTGCATGGCAGGAGTGGTGCCAATGAATGGCACTTCATCGGCCTCCACGGCAAAAGCCGCCTCTCGCAAGCGCCGATTCTCCAACACCAGGTGGCGCTTTTCGGCGGCATGCATAATCGCCGTGACCAGGCGGTCGGGCGGGTAAGGCTTGGCCAGGAAATCGTACGCGCCATCGCGCATGCATTGCACGGCGGTGGCGATGTCGCCATGGCCGGTGATGAGAATGACGGGAATTTCCGGATCGATGGTGCGCAGGCGTTGGAATAGTTGCAGGCCGTCGATATCCGGCATGCGGATGTCCGTGACCACTACGCCGTCGAAGTCGCGGTTAAGGGTCGGCAGCGCGCTGCGTGCGCTGGCGTGCGGTTCAACTGCGATGCCTTGCAGCTTGAGGGTCTGGACATTGGCGCGCCGAAGGTCTTCGTCGTCGTCGATGAATGCCACGCGAGGCGTCAGTGGCTTGTCCGGGTTCCCGGTGGAACCGATTGAAGGGCTGCCAGTCGGCATGCGGGCCGAGGACGTAACGGCGCAGGGAGTACCGGGCGCCGAATCGTCGCGCTCGGGCGCGGGCTGGAGAGAAGTATCAGGGGCGCGGGTCATGGATAGTAGGCGGCGACTTGCGCAGCGTGAGCGTGAACATCGCGCCGCGGCCGGGGCCGTGGGGCGCGGGGAAAATGGCGTCTCCGGGATGAGCGGCTTGCAGGTCGCCGCCGAATTCGGCAACGATGTCCCGCGAAATGACCAAGCCCAATCCGAGGCCTTCGGCCTTGGTCGTATGAAAGGGGGTGAACAGGCGCGCACTGGCTTCAGGTGACAAACCCGGGCCGTTGTCATTGACGAACAGTTGTACCGAGGCGCCCATGTCCTGCAGGGCGATGATGATGCGGCCATCGGCTTGGCCTTCCAGCGCGTCCATGCCGTTTTGCAACAGGTTCACCAGGACCTGTTCGAGCCGGATGCGGTTGGCCTGGACTCGATAGTCAGGTTCCGCCGGCGGGCGTTGCAGCGTCACCCCCTGGCGCCTGGCGCGCGGACCGACCAGCAACAACGCCCCGTCCAAGGCCTCTTTGAGGCTGGTGGGGCCTACCGAGGCGCCCGCCTTGCGCGAAAATGCGCGCAGTTCCCCGGTGATGTGGCCGATACGCTCGGTCAAGGACGCGATGGTGCTCAGGTTTTCTGCCACGCAGGCCGTGTCGCGGCGGCGCAGAAATTCGGCGGCATTGTCGGCATAGGCGCGAATGGCGGCAACCGGCTGGTTGACTTCGTGCGCGACGCCGGCGGCGACCTGGCCGAGCAATGCCAGCTTGCTGGCCTGCACGAGTTCGTCCTGCATGGTGTGCAGCCGCGCTTCGGTGCGTTGGCGTTCGTCCATCTGCGTCAACAACTGTTGGTTCACTTCGCGCAATTGGGCGGTGCGTTCTTCGACCTGCGCGGCCAGTTGTTGGCGCACTGCCGCCTGCTGCGCGGTGCGCTCGCGGTTGCGATGGCGACGGAATAGGACGATGCCTATCACCGCCGACAGCACCGCCATGGCGAGGAGGGCGCCAAGCTGGGCGTTGGCGGTCGCGCGGTTCATGGCTGACTGCACGGGCGACAGCAGATGCAGTGTCCAACCCGGCGACTCGACAATGGGCAGCGTGGTGTGTAGCAGGGGCGCGCCCGCGGCGATCTGGGGCAGGGCTTCATCGGTGTGCACCAATTGTCCGCCGTTGATGGTTTTCAGCGGCGGACGCAGCGGCAACGGCTGGAACATCGCGTCGCCGAACTGCAGGCTGGTGCGCAGCGTTTGCGCCAGATCAGGCGCCAACGGCGACAACACGCGGAAACGCCAGTCGGCCAGGCTGCCCAGCAGTACGACGCCGTGCTCGTCGGTCACGAAAATCGGCGCGTTCGATTGCCGCCAATCGGCTTCAAGGTCGCGGAAATCGACCTTCAGCACCACCACGCCCAGCATGACGCCATCGGCACCGTCCACCCGTCGCGACAAGTACAGCCCGGCTTCGTGGCTGATCGTGCCCAACGCGAAATGCTCCGCCGAGCCATGCGCGACCGCACCCTTGAAATAGGGCCGGAATTGGTAGTCGACGCCGACGAAGGTTGCCGGCTCGCGCCAGTTGCTGGCGGCGATGGCGTAGCCGCTGGTATCCAGCACGTAGATGGCGGAGGCGCCGACCCCCCGGCTCAGCGTATCGAGCTTTTCGTCCAGTGATTCGATCTGGGCGGCGGTGGGGTTCTGCAGCGTGGCGCGCAGGTCGACATCTCGGGTCAGCACGAATGGCAGGGCGCGGAATTTGTCCAGGTTGTTGCGCAGGAGGGCGGCGTTGATCTGGCCGGCCCCGCGAGCTTGCAGCGCGGCCTCCTTCAGCGCCCCTTCTCGCGCCCATTGGCTGGCGGCGTGCAGGGCGCCCAGCGCGATGCCCACCGCAAGCAGGATCAGAAGGACCCAAGGCCAGGCAATGCCGCGCGGCTTGGCGGCCAAGGGCGCGTCGGCCTTGGGCGGGCTGTCCGGTAGCGCCTGAGCGGACGTCTTGGGTGATGAGGGGGCGGGGGGCATAGGTTTGTGTGGTTTTCCGCACATTTTATCCGCTTTATGTGTGGAATTTCGCCAGCTATAACGCGCGGCGATCTCGGACGCGATAAGAAGATAAGCAAAATCAAGTGTTTAGGGGCGGATGCGGCCTTGCCGTCGGCTGGCACGGCATTTGCATATACCCCAGTAAGCCTGGCGGCATTGCGCACCCGGGTGAAATGGCCTGCGGAGATACGCAAGGCTTCAAAAGAGAAAACGCCCCGGCGTCCGTTGCGTCGCATCGCAATGCGTTCGGGGCCCCTGGTGGGGACAAATCCCAATGATCGAAGTAGATCAAGTCGCGCCTGCGCGCAAGCTCAAGTTCTATCAAATCCTGTACGTGCAGGTGCTCTTCGCGATCGCGATCGGCATTTTGCTGGGCTACTTCAAGCCGGAACTCGGCGAGTCGATGCAGCCGCTGGGCGACGGGTTCATCAAGCTGGTCAAGATGATCATCGCGCCCGTGATCTTCCTGACGGTCGCCACCGGTATCGCCGCAATGAGCGACCTGAAGAAGGTCGGCCGCGTGGCGGGCAAGGCCATGCTGTACTTCCTGGTGTTCTCGACCCTGGCCCTCATCGTGGGCATGGTGGTGAGCCACATCGTGCAGCCGGGCGCCGGCATGCACATCAATCCCGCCACGCTGGACCAGAAGGCGGTGTCGGGATACGTCGCCAAGGCGCATGATTCCACGATCACGGGCTTCTTGCTGAACGTGATTCCCACCACGATCTTCAGCCCCTTCGTCGGCGGCGACATCCTGCAAGTGCTGTTCGTGGCCGTGCTGTTCGGCATCGCGCTGGCGCAGGTCGGCGAACGGGGCAAGCCGGTGCTGGATTTCCTGACGGCGCTGGCCCAGCCCATCTTCAAGCTGGTTGCCATCCTGATGAAGGCGGCGCCCATCGGCGCTTTCGGGGCCATGGCGTTCACCATCGGCAAATACGGTATCAAGTCCATCGTCAACCTGGCGATGCTGGTGGGCACGTTCTACGCCACGGCCGTGCTGTTCGTGGTCGTTGTCCTGGGCATGGTGGCTCGCTACAACGGCTTTTCGATTCTGAAGCTGGTGCGCTACATCCGCGAAGAACTGCTGCTGGTGCTGGGCACGAGCTCGTCGGAAGCCGCGCTGCCGACCCTGATGCAGAAGATGGAACGTGCCGGGTGTTCGAAGTCGGTGGTGGGTCTGGTCGTGCCGACCGGGTACTCGTTCAACCTGGATGGCACCAACATCTACATGACGATGGCGGCCCTGTTCATCGCCCAGGCTTGCGACATTCCGCTGTCGCTGGGCGACCAGATCCTGCTGCTGCTGGTGGCGATGCTGAGCTCGAAGGGCGCGGCTGGCGTGACCGGCGCGGGCTTCATCACGCTGGCTGCAACGCTGTCGGTGGTGCCGACGGTGCCGGTGGCCGGCATGGCCCTGATACTGGGCGTGGACCGCTTCATGTCCGAATGCCGTGCGCTGACCAACCTGGTCGGCAACGCTACGGCGGCCGTGGTGGTGGCACGTTGGGAAGGTGAGCTGGACAAGGACAAGCTGCATGCCGCGCTGGAAGGCGCGGGGCCCGCGGCGGACCCGCAAGCGATTGCACGCGTGTCGACCTTGCAGGGTTGAGCACCGCGACCGATTGCCTCATGCCGTTGGATGCGACGGCTGAGCAGCCGCTCGACAAAAGGCCCCCAAGCCGACAGGCTTGGGG
>NZ_JCBANA010000131.1:0-5290 GCF_059760725.1 Achromobacter sp. 1014246743 | reverse complement strand
GTGGCGGGGACGCGCCCCGCCGCCGCCCGGCGCCTCAGAGCGACTGCCCCAGGCGGCGCAGGAAGGTTTCGCACGACGCCAGTTGATCCAGCGCGACGAACTCGTTGGGCTTGTGGGCCTGTTCGATATGGCCGGGGCCGCAGACCACCGTAGGAATGCCGATGCCCTGGAACAGGCCGGCTTCGGTGCCGTAGGCCACCTTGCGGGTGGCGCGGTCTTCGGTCAGGGCGCGCACCAGCTGGGTGATGGCAGCTTCCTCGGAAGCTTCCAGGGCGGGCGCGGCCGCGCCCGTCTCGATCTCGATGCTGGCGCCGTCGAATTCGGCCTTCATGCGCGGCAGGAGCTCATCACGCACGTATTTTTCGACTTCTGCCTGGATCTCGTCCGGCTGCATGCCCGGCAGGTTGCGGAATTCGTAGGTGAATTCGCACAGTTCGGGAATGGTGTTGACCGCGATGCCGCCGCGAATCTGGTTGGTGGTCATGGTGGAGAACGGCACGTCGTAGAACTGATCGTACGGGCCGTTGGCCTTGAAGCTGTCGGCCAGGTCGCGGATGCGGCAGATCAGGCGGGCGGCGTATTCGATGGCGTTGCAGCCGCGCGGGGTCAGCGACGAATGGGCCGCCTTGCCGTGCACTTTGCAGCGGAACAGGTTGATGCCCTTGTGCGCCACCACCACCTGCATGCCGGTGGGTTCACCCACCACGCAACCTTCGGGGCGGATACCGCGATCGTGCAGGTCGGCCAGCATGTAGGGCGCGCCGGCGCAGCCGACTTCTTCGTCGTACGAGAACGCCAGGTGGATGGGCTTTTTGCGCGGCATGGCCAGGAATTCCGGCACCAGCGCCAGCGAACCCGCGATGAAGCCCTTCATGTCGCAACTGCCGCGGCCATAGAGCAGGCCGTCCTTTTCGATCAGTTTGAAGGGGTCGGTGGCCCAGTCCTGGCCATCGACCGGCACCACGTCGGTGTGGCCCGACAGCACGATGCCGCCTTGCAGGCCGCCGTCTTGCGCCGGCAGCGTGGCGAACAGGTTGGCCTTGGTGCGCTCCGGATTGTGCGCCAGCCACGCATCGATACCCTGGCCCTTGAGCCAATCGCGGACGGTTTCGATGAGGGCAAGATTGGAATTGCGGCTGGTGGTGTCAAAACCAACCAGCGTCTCCAGCCAGGTGCGCGCGTTCATGTAGCAACTCTCTTGGGGAAAAAGAGAAGTGTAAAGCCAGGACGCCGCGGCGTCCTGGCCCCCATCGGCGAACCAGGGCATAGAATGTCGCCCTTCAAGCAAAAGCCCCCCAAGGAGAAACCGTGCAGCACAAAGCAGTTCCCACGCGCAATATCGTGGCGGCAGTCATCGGCAACGCCCTCGAATGGTATGACTTCCTGGTGTTCGCGTTCATGACGCCGATCATCTCGAAGCTGTTCTTCCCGACGGACCCCAGCGTGCCCGGCAGCGAGCTGAACGCGATCCTGATGACCACGGCGATCTTCGGCGTCGGCTTCTTCATGCGTCCGGTCGGCGGCATCATCCTTGGCATGTATGGCGACAAGAAGGGCCGCAAAGCCGCCATGGTGCTGGTGACCTCGCTGATGGCGGTGTCGATTGCGCTGATCACCGTAGCGCCCACCTACCACGCCGCCGGCATCCTGGCGCCCATCTTCATCCTGATCGCGCGACTGCTGCAGGGCTTTTCGGCCGGCGGTGAATTCGGCACCTCGACGGCCCTGCTGATCGAAATGGCGCCCAACGGCAAGCGCGGCTTCTATGGTTCGTGGCAGATGGCCGGCCAGATGCTGGCCCTGCTGATCGGCGCCGCCTGCGGCACGCTGATCACCGAGTTCTTCACCCAGGAACAGATCGCCGCGTGGGCCTGGCGCCTGCCGTTCGCATTCGGCCTGGTGATTGTGCCGATCGCGATCTATATCCGCCGCAACATCGACGAAACCGACGCCTTCAAGCAAATGAAGGAAGAAGAGCGCCAGGCCGCCGCACGCGGCGAGGTGCAACGCCTGAGCCTGGTGGACATGGTGCGCACGCACACCCGCGAAACGCTGATCGGCGTGGGCCTGGTGGTGACGGCAACGGTGTCGATCTACATCACCTTCACGTACCTGGTGACCTATTCGACCCAGATCCTGAAACTGCCGCTGAACCAGACCTTCCTGGTGCAGATGGCCGGCGCCGCGCTGATGGTGCTGCTGACGCCGTTCATGGGCGCCTGGTCCGACCGCGTCGGCCGCCGCCCGATCGTGATCGGCTCGCTGATCGGCTACCTGGTGGTGCTGTACCCGCTCTACTACTGGCTGTCGGACGCCCCGTCGATCGCCCGCCTGCTGACGGTGCAGATCGTGGTGTGCTTCTTCGTGTCCGCCTTCTTCGGCGTGTTCAGCACGGTGATGGCCGAGCTGTTCCCGGCACGGGTGCGCTCGGTGGGCCTGTCGCTGGCCTATAACGTGGCCGTGATGATCTTCGGCGGCTTCGCGCAGTTCATCGTGACCTGGTTGATCAAGACCACCGGTTCGCCGATGGCCCCCGCCTACTACGTGATGTTCGGGGTGGCGCTGGGCCTGGTGGCGTCGTTCTACATGCGCGACCGCGCGCACGAACGGTTGGATCATTGATACGGCGGCGGGCGCTTCGCAACCTGCGGGTTGCGGGGCGCTGCGACCGGCCAGGGCGATCGGCCTGGCCGGTTCCGACCCGCTAGCGGCGCACCGCCGACGACACGCCCGGCACCTCGGCCAGCGCATCCAGCGCGCGGGCCAGCGATTCGCCGCCGCGCACTTCCACCGTGAACACCATGTGGGCCAGCGACTGCCGGCTCTGCGTGTTCACGCCCACCACGTTCAGGCGCAAGCGCGCAAAGACTTCGGACAGGTCCCGCAAGAGGCCTGAGCGGTCGTGCGCGCGCACGCTGATATCGACGGGGTAGAACGTGTCCGCCGGGGTGTCACCCCATGCCACTTCGATCACCCGTTCGGGCTCGCGCGCGGCCAGCGCCAGGTAACTGTGGCAATCGCTGCGGTGGATCGACACGCCGCGACCGCGGGTGACGAAGCCGGCAATGGCATCGGGCGGCGCGGGGCGGCAGCAGCGCGCCAGCTGCGTGAGCAGCGAGCCCACGCCCACCACCAGCACGCCGCTCTTGCCGCTTTTCTCGGCACTGCCCGCGCTGGCGTGGCGCAAGGCTGCCGGCTGCGGCTCGACGACGGGGGCCGGCGCCTGGAACACGGCGTCGATCTGGCGCAGGCTGAACTCTTCCTTGGCGGCCGCGACGTACAGGTCATCCGCCCGGGCGAAGCCCAGGTTCTGCGCCAGCTGTTCCAGGTTGACGGCGGTCTTGCCCAGCCGTTGCAATTCCTTTTCGACCAGCGCCTGGCCCTGGGTGATGCGCTGCTGCAGTTCGATGGCGTTGAACCACATGCGCACCTTGGCGCGGGCGCGCGGGCTGGCCAGGAATCCCAGTTGCGGATTGAGCCAGTCGCGCGAGGGGCCGCCGGACTTGGCCGAGATGATCTCGACCGTCTGGCCGGTGGCCAGACGCGTCTGCAACGGCACCATCTGGCCGTCGACACGGGCGCCGCGGCAGCGGTGGCCCAGGTCGGTGTGCAAGTGGTAGGCGAAGTCGACCGGGGTGGCGCCGGCGGGCAGTTCGATCACGCGGGCCTGCGGGGTCAGCACGTAGATGCGCTCATCCGACGGCGCGGGCTCGGTGGCCGCATGGCGGCCCTTGCCGCCAGCGCCCCGGCCGGACGCCGGCTTGCCTGCGTCCGGCTTGGCGGCGTCGGCCTTGGCCGAGTCGGCGCCGTCAGCCGCCGGCGCATCGCCGGATTCGACATCGCTGTTCCAGGCGAGCAACTGGCGCATCCAGGCCAGTTGCCGATCGTATTCGCTGGACGCGGCCACCTGGCCGCCCTTGGCGCCGGCCTCTTTGTAGCGCCAGTGCGCAGCCATGCCGTATTCGGCAAACTGATGCATCTCGCGGGTGCGGATCTGCACCTCGAACGGGCGGCCGTCGTCGTCGGCCACCACGGTATGCAGCGACCGGTAGCCGTTGGGCTTGGGCCGCGAAATGTAGTCGTCGAATTCGTTGGACAGCGGCGTCCACATCTCGTGCACCATGCCCAGCGCCGTGTAGCAGGCGCGCACGTCGTCCACGATGATGCGCAGCGCGCGCAGGTCGTACATCTGCGCAAAGTCCAGCCGCTTGACCCGCATCTTGTTCCAGATGCTGTAGATGTGCTTGGGCCGGCCGCTGACTTCGGCCTCGATGCCATGCCTGGCCAGGGCGGCTTGCAGGCGTTCGATGGCGCCGGCAATGAAGGCCTCGCGTTCGACACGCTTTTCTTCGAGCAGGCGCGCGATCTGCTTGTACTTGTCCGGCTCGAGGAAGCGGAACGCAAGGTCTTCCATTTCCCACTTGATCTGCCAGATGCCCAGCCGGTTGGCCAGGGGCGCGTACAGGTCCAGGGTCTCGCGGGCGAAGGCGGTCGAGCACGGGGTCTTGCTTTCGGCGTGCCAGCGCAGGGTCTGCAAGCGGGACGCCAGGCGCATCAGCACGATGCGCAGGTCGGCCGCCATGGCCAGCAGCATCTTGCGCTGCATCTCTTTCTGGCTGCCGCTTTCGGCTTCGGCATCGCTGGCCTGGCGGGCCACCACGCCCAGGCGCAGCAGGGCGCGGGTACCCTGTACCAGCCGGGCGACTTCGGCGCCAAAGGCGGCCGCGACCGGATCGTTGCGCAAGGGGGGCGCCGGCACGGTCAAGTCGGTGGGCAAGGCGGCCAGCAAGGCCGCGGCGCGGGTCGCCGCGTCGGTATGCAGGGCCGCCAGGATGCGCACGACGCCGGCGCCGTGCGAGGCCAGCGGCTCGCCCGTCAGGGCCTGCTGCCCCTCGAAGCGGGGAACCGACCAGGCCACCGCCTGGTCGATAAGCGCAAGGCCGTCGGCGTCGAGGCCTGAACCCGCCTCCTGTCGCCAGGCAGCGTCGAAAGGCAAAGGCGCGTCGGGTACAGGCGGGGTGGACATCGCGGACGTATTGCAGGGCGGGAATGGAAGATTCCGACACTCTACACTAGGGCCTGCTAACACTAAAAGGATCCTCGCATGAGTACCCAAATGAGTGGCTATCAAGGCGCGAAGCGCAGTCGTGGCGGCACCACGGCGAGCATTCGCAACGCTGAGAGGCACTCATTTGGGTACTCACCCTTCGGGCAGGCCAGTAATCGGTCGCCAGGCGTCGTTGCGCTCACCTTGCGTGGCACAGCCACGCGGCGGCGGCCGCGCCTAGCC
>NZ_JCBANA010000130.1:0-5764 GCF_059760725.1 Achromobacter sp. 1014246743 | reverse complement strand
ACCCTAGATTAACACCTGTCCATTTGTGTCGGCGGGTGAGATAGTGTATAGGAACAGACGCAAGCGCCGCGGGGGTACCACCCGCCGCAGCTAGGGGCGGGCCAGGTGCTCGTCCACCACCTCGATCCAATGCCGCACGGGCGTATCCGTGCCGCTTTGCAGATGGCCGATGCAGCCGATGTTGGCCGACAGGATCACATCCGGCGCCGCCGGCGCGATGGCGCCCAGCTTGCGGTCACGCAGCGTCAGGGCGATTTCCGGATTCAGCACCGAATAGGCGCCTGCCGAGCCGCAGCACAGGTGCTTGTCGGCAAACGGCAGCAACTCGAACCCCAGGTCCGCCAGCAGTTGCTCCGACAACGGCCGCAGGCCTTGCCAGTGCTGCAACGTGCAGGGCGGATGAAACGCTGCCCGCAAGCCCTTGCCCGCCAGCTGCTGCCGCAATTGCGCGGCATGGGGCGCCACGATTTCGGCCACGTCCTTGACCCGCTCGACAATGTCGGCCGCCCGCTGGGCGTAGGCCGGATCGTGACGCAGATGGTGGGCGTATTCCTTGACCATGGCGCCGCAACCCGACGCGTTCATGACAATCGCCTCGACCGCGCCATCCTGTACCAGCGGCCACCAGGCATCCACATTCGCGCGCATCTGGTCCAGCGCGGCCGCCTGCGCGTCCAGGTGAAAGCTGGCGGCGCCGCAGCAGCCGGCGCCGGGGGCAATGCGCGCGCCGATGCCCACGGCATCCAGCACCCGGATGGTGGCCGCATCGATGGTGGGCATCATGGCCGGCTGTACGCAACCCGCCAGCATCAACACCTGCCGCGCATGTCCTTCGACCTTCGGCAGCGCGCCGGGGGCGCGGCGTTCGGGCACCTTGCGCTTGAGGGCCTCGGGCAACAGGCCGCGCACGGCCTGGCCCACGCGCATGGCCGGGCCGAACAACGGCGACAGCATGGCCCGCCGCAGCATCTTGCGCTTGGCCTTTTCGGCCCAGGGCCGCGGGACGCGCTCTTCGACGATCTGGCGGCCGATGTCGATCAGATGACCATACTGCACGCCCGACGGGCACGTGGTTTCGCAATTGCGGCAGGTCAGGCAACGGTCCAGATGCTGCTGCGTCGATTGCGTCGGCTCGGCGCCTTCGAGCACCTGCTTGATCAGGTAGATGCGGCCGCGCGGACTGTCCAGTTCGTCGCCCAGCACCTGGTAGGTGGGACAGGTGGCCGTGCAGAAGCCGCAATGCACGCAGCGCCGCAGGATCGCGTCGGCCTCTTTGCCCAACTCGGTATCACGGGCCCAGGCTGCCAGATTGGTTTGCATGATGCGCTATAGCTCCAGGACCAGGCGGCCGGGGTTGAACAAGCCGGCCGGGTCGAGTTCTTGCTTGAGGCGGCGGGTGATCAGCGCGATACCCGGTGACAACGGCTGGAACACACCATCGGCCGGCGGCTTGGTACCTGCCGCCCGGAACAAGGTCGCATGGCCGCCCAGTCGCTGCGCCAGTTCGCGCAATTCGGCGGCATCCTGCGGCCCGGACAGCCAGCGTTGGCCCCCGCCCCACTCGATGAGCGCCGGGCCATGGCCCAGGGCCGCCGCCGTGGGCGGCAATGCCAGCCGCCACAATGGCTGGCCGGGGACGAAGAACGCATGCGTCTGCTCGCGCAATCCCGTCCACCAGGAATGGGCGGCATCGGGCTCGAGCGCATCGCCGCCGATCACCTGGCGCGCACTGGATATCGCCGGCGGCGCACCGGACAGGCGCACATGCATCTGGCCTTCGCCGTCCGCCGCGCCGGTCCAGCTGGTCGCGGAAATCGGCAGCGGCTTGCCGCGCCACAGCGCAAAGCTCGCCAGCGCCTGGGCTTGCGTGGCCGGCAGCGTCAACGTCACTTCCTGCATCGGCTTGGGCACGACCTTCAGCGACACCTCAAGAATGGCCCCGAAAATGCCGTGAGAGCCAGCCAGCAGGCGCGAGACGTCATAGCCCGCCACGTTCTTCATGACCTCGCCGCCGAACGACAGCACCCGGCCGTCCGAATCCAGCAACCGCGTACCCAGCACGAAATCGCGCAAGGCGCCGGCGCTCATGCGGCGCGGCCCGGACAGTCCGGCGGCGACACAGCCCCCCACCGTCGCCGCAGGCGAGAAATGCGGCGGTTCGAACGCCAGCATCTGGCCGTGCTCGGCCAACGCGGCCTCCAGTTCGGCCAACGGCGTCCCGGCGCGCACCGTCACCACCAGCTCGGACGGGTGATAGCTGACGATGCCGCGATACGGCGTCATGTCCAGCAGGCAATGGCCATCTTGCGGCGTCACGGGGCGGTAGTTGCCATAGAACGCCTTGCTGCCACCACCCATGACGAACAACGGCTTATGACCGGCGCGCGCCGTCATGACCTGGTCGCACAATTCCGACAGGACGAAATCCATAGGGGGAACGTCCTAGAAGCGAGCGAGATCCGGGAAGCGCATCTCGCCCGCATGCACATGCATCTTGCCGTATTCGGCGCAGCGGGCCAGCGTAGGGATGACCTTTTCAGGATTCAGCAGGCACGGCGGGTCGAACGCCCGCTTGACCGCCAGGAACGCGTCGAGTTCTTCGCGAGAGAATTGCACGCACATTTGATTTATTTTCTCCATTCCCACACCGTGCTCTCCAGTCACGGTTCCTCCCACCTGCACGCACAGTTCGAGTATGGCGGCGCCGAACTTCTCGGCGCGCTCCACTTCGTCCGGTTTATTCGAATCGAACAGGATCAACGGGTGCAGGTTGCCATCGCCCGCATGGAAGACGTTGGCGCAGCGCAGGCTGAACTCGTCTTCCATTTGCTCGATGGCGCCCAGCACCCGCGCGAGATGACGGCGCGGAATCGTGCCGTCCATGCAGTAGTAATCGGGCGACACGCGCCCGGCGGCGGGAAACGCATTCTTGCGTCCCGCCCAGAATTTGAGCCGCTCGGCTTCGGATGCGGACACCTGGCAGCGGGTGGCACCGGCCGCGCGGAAGATGGCTTCCATGCGCGCGATCTCGTGCGCCACTTCCTCGGGCGTACCGTCCGATTCGCACAACAGAATGGCCTGCGCATCCAGGTCGTAGCCGGCGCGCACGAAAGGTTCGACCATGTGCGTGGCGCGTCGGTCCATCATTTCCAGTCCGGCCGGAATGATGCCGTCGGCAATGACCTGGGTGACTGCGTTGCCCGCGGCCTCGACGCTGGCAAAACTGGCCATCACCACCTGCGCGCACGCGGGCTTGGGAATCAGTTTGACGGTCACTTCCGTCACCACGCCCAACATGCCCTCCGAGCCGATGAACACCGACAGCAGGTCCAGGCCTGGCGCATCGGGCGCTTCGGAGCCCAGTTCCACCACGTCGCCGTCGATGGTGACCATGCGCACCCGCAGCACGTTGTGCACCGTCAGGCCGTACTTCAGGCAATGCACGCCACCGGAGTTTTCCGCGACGTTGCCGCCGATCGAACAGGCGATCTGGCTGGAGGGGTCCGGCGCGTAGTACAGCCCGTAGGGCGACGCCGCTTCGGAAATGGCCAGATTGCGCACCCCCGGCTCGACCACCGCAGTCGCGCTGGCCAGGTCGATGTGCTTGATGCGGTTGAACTTGGACAGTCCCAGCAGGACGCCCCGGCTGTGCGGCATGGCGCCGCCAGACAAACCGGTGCCGGCGCCGCGCGCCACCAATGGCGCGTTGAGCCGCTTGCAGATGCGCATGACCGCCTGCACCTGCGCTTCGGTTTCCGGCAGGGCCACCACGGCGGGCAAGGCCCGGTACAGCGACAGCCCGTCGCATTCGTAGGGGCGCGTATCCTCTTCGCGAAACAACACGCAATGCGACGGCAACGCGGCCGACAACGCCTCGACGAGTTGCTGCAACGAATAAGGCGCCTGCACATGTGCCAGGCCGGTTTCGACCAGAGAATTCATGAGCGCAACGATAGCGCGACCGCAGGCTGGACGCAGGCCGGGATTTACCCGCATCCTGCGTACACCGCTGCTCGCGGCCAACAGGCGATACGCACGCCGCAGACGTAACCAGCGGTAAAGGTGACGGCCATCGCCTGGCCGAGACCGGCCACATCGCGTCGGCCACCAGAGCTCGCCCCCCCGCCCGGCACGGATGCCCATCGCTTCGATTCCCATCTATTGAGAACCATGGAAGCCACACGCCGGCCGGCCCCGCCGCCCCTGCCGCCCGGTCTTGGCTCGGCAAGAAAAAAGGCCGGCGGGTTGCCCCGTCGGCCTTGTCGTGCCGTTTGGCGGCGCCTTACCAGGACACGATCTTGCCCGGGTTCAGGATGTTGTTCGGATCAAATGCGTGCTTGAGGCTGCGCATCAGGTCCAGGGCGTTGTCGCCATGCTCTTCGGCCATGAATTGCATTTTGTGCAGGCCAATGCCATGTTCGCCGGTGCAGGTGCCATCGGCCGCGATGGCGCGACGCACCAGGTTGTGGTTGATGGTTTCGGATTCCTGCCATTCGCGCTCGCTGTCGGCATCCAGCAGCATCAGCACGTGGAAATTGCCGTCGCCCACATGGCCCACGATGGTGTAGGGGAAGCTGGCGCGGTCCAGTTCCTCGACCGTGTCGCGCACGCAGTCGGCCAGGCGCGAGATCGGCACGCAGACGTCGGTGGTGCTGGCGCGGCAGCCGGGGCGCAACTGCAGGCCGGCGAAATACGCGTTGTGGCGGGCGGTCCAGAGCCGGCTGCGATCTTCGGGGCGCTCGGCCCATTCGAAGTCCATGCCGCCGTGCTCGGCGGTGATCGCCTGCACGGTTTCGGCCTGTTCCTGTACGCCGGCCGGGCTGCCATGGAATTCGAACACCAGCAGCGGGGTTTCGCGCAGCGTCAGCTTGCTGTGCAGGTTCACGGCGCGCACGCTGGCCGCGTCCATGAATTCGACGCGAGCCACCGGCACGCCCATCTGGATGATTTCGATGACGCTTTGCACGGCGGCATCGAGCGTGGGGAAATTGCAGACTGCGGCCGACACGGCCTCGGGTTGCGGATACAGGCGCACCGTCACTTCGGTGATGATACCCAGCGTGCCCTCGCTGCCCACGAAAATGCGGGTCAGGTCGTAGCCGGCCGAGGATTTGCGGGCACGGCCGGCGGTGCGCACGATGCGGCCGTCGGCGGTGACGACCGTCAGCGACATCACGTTTTCACGCATGGTGCCGTAGCGCACGGCGTTGGTGCCCGAGGCGCGCGTGGCGGCCATGCCGCCCAGGCTGGCATCGGCACCCGGATCGATCGGGAAGAACAGGCCGGTGCTGCGGATTTCTTCGTTGAGCTGCTTGCGCAGCACGCCGGCCTGCACCGTGGCGGTGAGGTCTTCGGCGTTGACGGCCAGCACCTTGTTCATCTGCGACAGGTCCAGGCTGATGCCGCCCTGGATTGCCAGGATGTGACCTTCAAGCGACGACCCTGCGCCGTAGGGGATCAGCGGCACGCGGTGCTCATTGCACAGCTTGGCGATTTCGGCGACTTCTTCAGTGGTCTGGGCGAAGACGACGGCGTCCGGCAGCATGGCCGGATACGGCGATTCGTCGCGGCCGTGGTGCTCGCGCACGGCGGCGGATTCGGAAAAGCGGTCGCCGAAACGGGCGCGCAGGGCCTCCAGACAGGCGGCCGGGACCGCGCGGCGCAGCGATTCAGCGTGCAAGGGAGCGTTCATGATCAGCGTTTTCTCGGATGGGACGATCCGGATATTCTACGCCGCCCCCGGGCGCCGCAAGCCGCCCGGGTG
>NZ_JCBANA010000129.1:0-6112 GCF_059760725.1 Achromobacter sp. 1014246743 | reverse complement strand
GCATGACTGGCCGCCCCCGCCCCCGACACGCCAAGCAGGAACCGGCTGCGCCCGCCCTCCGCCCCCCCTCGGCGCGGGCAGCGAGGCGCAGCCGAGCATAAAAACAAAATGACCCACACAGGAGACAACCGTGGGAGACATCGACTTTCAGGCGATGGAGTTCGCCTATGAGAAACACGCCGACCAGGCGGCCGCGGCACGCGCGCGCCACCCGGTGGTGGTGGTGGGCGCCGGGCCGGTCGGCCTGACCACGGCGCTGGACCTGGCCAGCCAGGGCGTGCGCGTGGTGGTGCTGGACGACGACTACCGCCTGTCCACCGGCTCACGCGCCATCTGCTTTTCCAAGCGCACGCTCGAAATCTGGGACCGCCTGGGCGTCGGCCAGCGCATGGCCGACAAGGGCGTCTCGTGGAACGTCGGCAAGGTGTTCTTCCGCGACCAGGAGGTCTGGCGCTTCGACCTCCTGCCCGAACCCGGCCACCGCCGTCCCGCCTTCATCAACCTGCAGCAGTACTACGCCGAAGGCTACCTGTACGAACAGGCACGCCAACAGCCCAATATCGATCTGCGCTGGAAGAACAAGGTCGTCGGCGTGGAACACACGGACGCCGGCGTGACGCTGTCGATCGACACGCCCGAAGGCCCCTATACCTTGCAGGCCGACTGGCTGGTGGCGTGCGACGGAGCGCGCTCGCCGGTGCGCAAGCTGATCGGCCAGGAAAGCCATGGCCGCATCTTCCGCGACCGCTTCCTGATCGCCGACGTCAAGATGAAGGCGGACTTTCCCGCCGAGCGCTGGTTCTGGTTCGACCCGCCCTTTCACCCCAACCAATCGGTGCTGCTGCACATGCAGCCCGACAACGTCTGGCGCATCGACTTCCAGCTGGGCTGGAACGCCGACCCCGTCGAAGCCGTCAAGCCCGAGAACGTGCTGCCGCGCATCCGCGCCCTGCTCGGGCCGGACGCGCAGTTCGAACTGGAATGGGTCAGCGTCTACACCTTTGCCTGTGAACGCATGGACACGTTCCGCCATGGCCGCGTGCTGTTCGCGGGCGACTCGGCCCACCGCGTCTCGCCGTTTGGCGCGCGCGGCGCCAACAGCGGCGTGCAGGATGCCGAGAACCTGGCCTGGAAGCTGAAACTGGTGCTGGCCGGCCAGGCGCCCGAATCGCTGGTGGACAGCTACGCCACCGAACGCGAGCACGCCGCCGACGAGAACATCCTGAACTCATCGCGCGCCACCGATTTCATCACCCCCAAGAGCGACATCAGCCGCAGCTTCCGCAATGCCGTGCTGAACCTGGCGCGCAACCATTCGTTCGCGCGTTCACTGGTGAACAGCGGCCGGCTGTCCTTGCCGGCCACCTACACCGATTCGCCGCTGAACACACCCGACACCGACGCCTTTGCCGGCCGCATGCGTCCCGGCGCCGTGGCGCTGGACGCTCCCGTCAGCGGCCCCGGCGGCGTCGACTGGTGGCTGGCGCGGCTGAACGGCAGCTTCACGCTGGCGCTGTTCTGCGGCGACCAGTCGCCCTCGCCCGACACACTGCAGGCCTTGCAGGCGCTGCGCCTGGCGGCCGTGCCGGTCACGCCGGTGCTGGTGGCGAACGCCCAATGCGATACGTCGGCCTGGCCCGCCGACCTGGCCTACGTGGTCGACAGCGAAGGCCTGCTGGCCCAGCGCTACGACGCCCGCCCAGGCACCGCCTACCTGATCCGCCCCGACCAGCACATCACTGCGCGCTGGCGCGCGTTCCAGCCCGACGCCGTGGCCTCGGCCATCCATCGCGCCACCGGCCGCGCCTGAATCCGAAGGACTCCCCATGCTGATCACCGAGAACAACCTGGCCGCGCCGGACGACTTCTACGAAGCGCTGATCGACGCGCACCGCGACCTGAGCAACGAGCAGAGCCAGGAAATGAATGCCGCGCTGATCCTGCTGCTGGCCAATCACCTGGGCGACATGGCCGTGCTGCGCGAGGCCCTGGCCCATGCGCGCGCCTCGGTCACGCCGCAGGCGAACCCACCGCAAACGCATTGACGATCAAGGCGCGCAGCCATTGGTTGCCGCCATCGCGGTCGTAGCGGCGCTGCCAGTACATATTGGTCTGCAGCGCCGGCACCTTCACCGGCGGCGTCATGATGCGCAGGCCAAAGGGCGGCGCCGCGCTGGCGGCCAGCTTTTCAGGCACGGTGGCCAGCAGGTCGGTGGCGCTGACGATGTACGGCACGGCCGAGAAATGCGGCACACTGAAATGCTCGGCCAGCACCAGGCCGGCCCGCTCCATGGACTGGTTCACTTGCCCATAGGGCGCGGCGCGCGACACGATCAGGTGGCGTTCGGCGCGAAACGCCTTCAGCCCCATGCCGGCATGGGCGGTGGGATGCGCCTGGCGAAACAGGGTGGCGTAGCCCTGCCGGAACAGCATGCGCTGCAACGTGCCCGCGCCCATCTCGTCGAATGCGCCGATGGCCAGGTCGACGCGCCCCGCCTCCATTTCGCGCGGCAGGTCGGGCCCCTGCACCCGCACCGAATCAATCCGCACCTGCGGCGCCACCTGCACGCACACTTCCATCAGGCGCGGCATGAAGTGAATCTCGCCCACGTCGGTCATGGCCACGCGGAAACGCCGCGTGCTGGTGGCTGCGTCAAAGGCATCCTGGTCCTGCAGCGCCTGCGTCAGCATCGCCAGCGCCTCGCTGACCGGCCCGGCCAGGCGCTGCGCCCGCGGGGTGGGCAGCATGCCCTGGGCGGTGCGCACGAACAGTTCGTCGCCAAAGGCCAGGCGCAGCCGCCGCAGGGCATTGCTGACGGCAGGTTGCGACAAGTCCAGCCGCCGCGCCACGGCGGACAGGTTGCGGTCTTCCAGCAGGTGCTGGAACAGGATCAACAGATTCAGGTCGACGTCGCGCAGCTCGGCCATGCGCCCCCCTACTATTCACAAAATTTATAGTCGCTATTTTTGCATTCCCGTAGCCATAGTGGGGCTTTTTTCCGACAATGGCGCATCGGCCCAGGACAAGCGCTGCCAGAGGCCCCAGAACCAAGACCGCGCGGCCACGCACCGCGCGCCACCCAGGAGGATTCCATGGAACTGCAATACCAGACCGGCTTCGGCAACGACTGTGCCACCGAGGCCCTGCCCGGCGCGCTGCCGCTGGGCCGCAATTCGCCGCAGCAATGCCCCTACGGCCTGTATGCCGAGCAGTTGTCCGGCACCGCGTTCACGGCGCCGCGCAGCGAGAACCGCCGCTCGTGGCTGTATCGCATCCGCCCGGGCGCCCAGCACAAACCGTTTGAACCGTTCGGCGGCACCGCAGGGTGGCAAAGCACGTTCGGCGAAGGCCCGGTCACACCCAACCAGCTGCGCTGGAGCCCGCTCCCCATCCCCACCGCCCCCACCGATTTCCTGGAAGGCGTGAAGACCTGGGGTGGCAATGGCGGCCCCGACGAGCAGGGCGGCGTCGGCATCCATCTGTACGCCGCCAATCGCAGCATGAAGGGCCGCTACTTCTACAACGCCGACGGCGAGCTGCTGCTGGTGCCGCAGCAAGGCCGCCTGCGCCTGGCCACCGAGCTGGGCCTGATCGATCTGGAACCGCTGGAAATCGCCGTGATCCCGCGCGGCGTGCGCTTTGCCGTGCAACTGCTGGACGACACGGCGCGCGGCTACATGGTGGAGAACTTCGGCGCCGCGCTGCGCCTGCCGGAACTGGGCCCGATCGGCTCGAACTGCCTGGCCAATGCGCGCGATTTCAAGACGCCGGTGGCCTGGTACGAAGACGTGGAAGGCGATTTCGAACTGATCGCCAAGTTCACGGGCGGCTTCTGGCGCGCCCCCATCGGCCATTCGCCGCTGGACGTGGTGGCCTGGCACGGCACGCACGCACCGTACAAGTACGACCTGCGCCACTTCAACACGATCGGCTCGATCAGCTTCGACCATCCGGACCCGTCGATCTTCACGGTGCTGACGGCGCCGTCCGACACCCCGGGCACGGCAAACATGGACTTCGCGATCTTCCCGCCGCGCATCCTGGCGATGGAAAACACGTTCCGTCCGCCCTGGTTCCATCGCAACGTGGCCAGCGAATTCATGGGCCTGATCCAGGGCGTGTACGACGCAAAGGCCGAAGGGTTCGCCCCGGGTGGCGCCAGCCTGCACAATTGCATGAGCGGCCACGGCCCGGATGCCGAGACGTTTGAAAAGGCGTCGCGCGCCGACACCAGCACGGCGCACTACATCCGCGACACGATGGCGTTCATGTTCGAGACGCGCCGCGTGATCCGCCCGACCGCGCAGGCATTGGCGTCGGTAGAATTGCAGGGCGACTATTACCGGTGCTGGCAGGACATCAAGAAGCACTTCGATCCCGGCAAGGCGTGACCGGACAGACCGATTCCACGCCCGCCCACGGCGATGCGCGCAAGCGCATCGCCGTTTGGCTTTGGATTTTTCCAGCGCCTGCCGGCCCCTTACAAACACACTGAACGAGACACGCACACCATGACCACGACGATCAACGAAACCCACGACCCGTCCCTCAAGAGCTGGGTGGCCAGCGCGAATACGGGCACGTCCGATTTCCCGGTGCAGAATCTGCCGTACGCCGCGTTCCGCCGCAAGGGCTCGCAAGAGGCCTACCGCCCTGGCGTGGCGATTGGCGACCAGATCGTGGACCTGGCCGCCCTGGCCGCCAAACAACCGTTCGAAGGCGCCGCCGCCGAGGCGCTGGCCGCCTGCCAGGGCGACAGCCTGAATGCACTGATGGCGCTGGGCCATGCCCACTGGAGCGCCCTGCGCCTGGCGCTGTCGCGCGCGCTACGCGAAGGCGCGGCGCTGCGGGCCGATGTGGAGCCGCTGCTGGTGGCGCAGGCGGAGGCGGAATACACGACGCCGGCCCGCATCGGCGACTACACGGACTTCTATATTTCGGTGCACCACGCGACGTCGGTGGGCAAGCAGTTCCGCCCGGACAATCCGCTGCTGCCGAACTACAAGTGGGTGCCGATCGGCTACCACGGCCGCGCCTCGAGCATCGGGGTGGACCAGAAGTTCCCGCGCCCGGTGGGCCAGACGCGTCCGGCAAACGAAGGCGAAAACCCGCAGTTCGGCCCGTGCGCGCGCCTGGACTATGAGCTGGAACTGGGCATTTTCGTGGGCACGGGCAACGCGCAGGGCGAACGCATCACGCTGGCGGACGCGGACGCGCACGTGTTCGGCCTGTGCATCCTGAACGACTGGTCGGCACGCGATATCCAGGCCTGGGAATACCAGCCGCTGGGCCCGTTCCTGTCGAAGAATTTCGCCTCGACGATCTCGCCGTGGATCGTGACGATGGAAGCGCTGGAACCGTTCCGCACGCAATGGAACCGCGGCCCGTCGGAACCCCAGCCGATGCCCTACCTGGCCTCGGACGCGAACCGCGCGAAGGGCGCCTACGATGTGCAGATGGAAGTGCTGCTGACGACGGACAAGTCGCGCGCCGAAAAACTGCCCCCGGCCAAACTCTCGCGCAGCAATTTCCGCGACGCCTACTGGAACATCGCCCAACTGATCACGCACCACACGGTCAACGGCTGCAACCTGCAACCGGGCGACATGCTGGGTACGGGGACGCTATCGGGTCCGCAAGCGGCGGAAGCAGGTTCGCTGCTGGAACTGAGCAATGGCGGGAAGACGGCATTCGATCTGCCTTGGGGGGAGAAGCGGACGTTCCTGCAAGATGGGGATCAGGTGATCATGCGGGCTGAGTGTGTGAAGGCTGGGTATCCTCGGATTGGCTTTGGTGAAGCTTCCGGGACTGTGTTGCCGGCTCGGGTTTAAGTTATTTGGATCGTGCGGTTGTCGCTTCGTAGGTCGCCCGGCGCGGGGGTGGCTTGCGGAGTGGGCGCCCACGATTGCGGTCCGGAGCCTTCGCTCCGGACTTGCCTAGGCGGCCCCCCCCCTTCGTCATCTTCGTCCGGACCTTCGGTCCCTCCTCTCAAGAAACTCCCGTCAAGCTGCTGATTTGTTTGGGGTTTTTTCACGGAGTCTCTGGAAGTGGCGTGAGGCTATAGCCCATCGCCTGGGCGCGCTTGGTCAAGTGATGCATGACGCGCTGCTT
>NZ_JCBANA010000128.1:0-6769 GCF_059760725.1 Achromobacter sp. 1014246743 | reverse complement strand
CATATGTCGGCACAGATCACGGCGGCTGAACTGCGTGCGAGTGACAGCTGTAACGGTCAAGGATAAATATTAATAGCAGTAGGTTTTTTTTTTTTTTCAAAGAAAAAGAGGGAAAACGAGTGGGCCAAAAAGGTCTGGGGGGCGGGGAATTGTGTAAAAGAGCCAGGCGGCCCCCGCCGCGGCGCCTGCCGCCGCACCGGCGCCGGCCGCTGCCCCGGCACACGCCGCACCGGCGGCCCCGGCCGTGCCTGCCCCGGCCGCCGCGCCCACGCCTGCCGCGTCTGCCACGTCACCCAAGGTCATCATCCCGACCGAACTCGACACCAAGGCCTGCATCGCCAAGCTGCGCAACGGCGCCACGGCCAACGGCCTCACGGTGGCCGACTGGGACAAGTACACGGCCAACGCCAAGCTGCTGCCCACCACCGTCGCGTCTGCCCAGGGCCAGCCCGAAGGCCGCGAGTCCTGGTGGGACTACATCGCCAAGACCGTCGACGACGAACGCGTCAACGACGGCCGCGGCGTGCTGGCCAAATACAGCGCGCAGCTGGGCACCATCGGCCAGCAGTACCAGGTGGATCCGGCCACGCTGGTCGCCATTTTCGGCATCGAGACCAACTACGGCCGCCAGGTCGGCAAGACCGACGTGCTCAACGCCTGGCTCACCCGCGCCTGCACCGAAAACAAGACCCTGTGGGAAAAGAACGCCTACGCCTCGGTGCGCCTGCTGCGCGACGGCGTGGTGCAGCCCGACAGTTTCGTGGGCTCCTGGAGCGGCGCCTTCGGCATGACGCAGTTCATCCCGACCTCGTTCTACGAGCTGGCCGCCGACGGCGACGGCGACGGCAAGATCGACCTCTACAACTCGCTGCCCGACGCTTTGGCGTCCACCGCCAACCACCTGCGCAAGCGCCGCGCCAAATGGACCCACGGCCTGCCCGCCGTGGTCGAAGTGCGCGTGCCGGCCGACGTGGCCGCCGCCATCCCGCCCGCGCCCGACGCCGAATACGTCGGCTCGCAAGACCGGCGCACCATCGCGCAGTGGGCCCAGGCGGGCGTCAAGCAGGGCAATGGCGCGGCGCTGAAGCTGGCCTCGGGCAACAACGAACAGGCCTACCTGTTCGCGCCCACCGGTGCCACCGGCCCGATCTTCCTGGCCACCGTCAACTTCGACGCGATCCTGCACTACAACCAGTCGCGCCGCTACGGGCTGGCGGTGTCGCTGCTCTTGAACCGCCTGCAAGGCGGCCCGGCGCTGGCCACCGCCTGGCCCACCGACGACCCGGGCCTGTCGCGCGCCCAGATCAAGTCGGTGCAGGAAATGCTCATCGGCCTGGGCTACGACATCGGCATCGCCGACGGCATCCCCGGCGCCAAGACCCGCGACGCGGTCCGCGCCGAACAGGAAAAGCGCAACCTGCCGCAGGACGGCCGGGTCGGCAAGCGCATCTACGACGCGCTCAAGGCAGCGTCCGGCGACGTCAAGGCCAAGCCCGGCGCCTGAGAAAAGGGGCTTACACCGCGATGCGCGTCACGGTGTAAGCCACCTCAGCCATGGCCGTGCGGCAGCGCGCTGGGTATGATGCAGGGCATCGTCTCCCTCGCGCCGCCGTCCGCTTCCATGTCGTCCTCCTTGCTGCCCGAATCGTTCGTCACTCCCCGCTTGCGCGCCGAGCGCATGTCGCAGACCCACCTGCCTTTCATCACCGCCATGCACGCGGACGCCGCCCTGATGGCCACCATGGGCGGCACCCGCGATGCCGCGTCCACGCGGCGCTATGTGCAGCACAACCTGCTGCATTGGGCCGAGCAGGGCTATGGCATGTACGTGCTGACCGAGCGCGACAGCGGCGCGCTGGCGGGCCGCGCCGGGCTCAAGCTGGCGCTGGCGGGCGACGTGGAACACGTAGAAATTGCCTACGCCTTCCAGACTGCCTGTTGGGGCCGGGGCTATGCTTCGGAAATCACGCGGGCGTTGCTGGCGCTGGGCTTTGAGCGCCTGCCGGTGCAGGCGCTGAGCGCCGTGGCGGTCGTGGCCAATGCGGCGTCGCTGCGGGTGATGGAAAAATGCGGTCTGCGCTGGATCGACACCACCGGCGAGGGCGATGCCCGCAAGCTGCGCTACGAAATCCGGCGCGAGCAATGGCAGGCGCTGGCGGCCGGGCAAGCGGACGGCACAGCCACCGGGGCCGGGCCCGGCGGCGCTAACATGGCGTCATGAATGCCGTTTTGAAACCCACCATGACTACCCGCGACCTCCCGCCTGCAGGCGCCGACGACCCGCCGCCTGTTCCCCCCGAAGCGCCCGCACCCGAAGAATGCTGCAACAGCGGCTGCATTCCCTGCGTGTACGACACCTACAACGAGGCCATGGACGAATACCGCGACGCGCTCAAGGCCTGGCGCGCGCGGCACGGGCAAGCCGGGTGAGGTAAAGGCGGGCGTGGCTACGCCTGCGGCGCCAACGGGCCGCTCAGCCCGCCAGCTTCATGTGGATGATCGGCCGGGGCCTGCCGGCCGAATCGGTTTCCGAGCGGCCCACGTCCTGAAAGCCGTAGTGCTTGTAGAAGCCGTGGGCCTGGGGGTTCTGTTCGTTGACGTCCACCTGCAGGCTGCCGTGCAGCGACAGCGCGAAGTTCAGCAGGCGTCGGCCCGCGCCTTTGCCGCGCTTGTTGGCGTCGACGAACAGCATTTCGACCTTGTTGCCGTTCAGGCCCATGAAGCCGGCGACCTCGCCGGTGTCGTCTTCGCAGACCCAGACGCGTACCGACGGCAGGTAGGTGTTGAGCACCTGCGGGTACATGGCCTGGATTTCCTTTTCGGTCAGGAACGTATGGGTGGCGCGCACCGAACGGAGCCAGATGTCCACCAGGGCGAGGTCGTCGCCGTGGTTGCGTTCTCGGATGTTCATGTCAAGCGCTACAAGCCCGATCGGTAGATGTCAGTGGCCGCCAGGACGGTTTCCATTTGCACAGTATGCGCGAAAACGAATCGGTCTCCGTATACGGTTTCATCCGGAAACTCGGAAATCAACGCCATCGGCAGTTCTTCCCGGTCGGTCTCCGTGACCTGTACGGGGATGCCGTTCAGCACATCGAATCCGGTTTCGAGCGCGTGGGCCTGGAATAGTTCAAGTTGGCGCGCATTGAATTCCACCAGGCCCGGCACATTGCGGGCCAGGCGCGCCGTTACGCCTTCGATCAGGCGGCGGGCACGCTCGCTCCAGCCCGGGTGGTGGCGCAGCACCAGGAAAAAGCCCTTCGGCACGGTCCACAGCTCGAAATGGCGCGGCAGGTAGCCCGAAAGGGGACGGGTCCACTCATGCGCCGGGTAGCCGTGCAGGTTGATGTGCAACTGCGCGCCGCTGATGGCGTGCGCCTGATGGCGGCCGTCGCGCTCGAAGAACGGGGCGTGTTCGCGGTAGGCGATGTCGTCGCCCAGCGCGCTGTAGCGCGACGCATGCAGCATGTGGCGCGGATGCTGTTCGCGCAGGCGGTTGAACAGCGCATAGCCGTCGGGGTTTTCCGAGGCGATCAGCGCGAAGTGGGCGTCGCCGCGCGCCTTGAGCGCTTCGGCCGCGCGCAGGGCGCCGACCACGCCGGACGTTTCGTTGGCATGCTGCGCACCCGAAATGAACACCGCCGGGCCCGGGCCCCGCAGGTAGGTGCCCAGCACCGGACGGCCCTGGCGCGACACGGCCTGGAATTCGTCACCGGCCAGTGCGGCCACACAGCCCGCAATCTGCGCGGCGGGCAGGGGTTCACGTTGCTGAGCCAGCGGCGTGGTGAGCGGCGCGGGCGTCACCGGCGCGGGCGGCGCAAAGGGCTCCAGCGTCATCATCACGCGCGCCGCGCCATCGTGGCGGCGGACATCGGGAATGATCTGGCCGGGTTGCAGGCCGCGGTCGCCGGAAGGGCGGCCGGAATGCTGCTGAAAGTGTTCCAGCAACGAGAAATACAGGTCTTCGTGCAGGGCCTCGAAGGTGCTGACGATTTCCTCGTCCACCGGCAGGGCGAAGTCCATGCCCGGCAGGTCGACCCGGATTTCCAGGCGGTCGAAGTACGGCTCGTGCGCGCCCCAGGCGTGCTGGCGCACGGTGTCGACGATGCTGCGGAACGCTTGCTGGTATTCGGTGGCTTGCGGGCCATCGGTCTGCACGGCGCCGTCGGCGTCATGGACGCGCAGCCAGCCGGTGGGCGACAGTTCGGGCGTGCCGTCCTGGGCCTGGCCCAGCTGGTTGGGCGCGAACACGCGCGTCTGCACGCGGCGGCCGTCGGCGTAGGCCAGGGTGACGTCATAGTGCAGGTCCGACGCGCCCGGGTGCATGGCGACACGCACGCCGGGCAGCAGGGCGGCCAGTGGATACGCTTCCAGCGTGAAGCGCTTGGCCTGGGCATGTTCGTGCAGCGGGTAGCGCAGGTCGACCGACACCAGGCCGTCGCGCTCGACTTCTTCCAGGAAGTAATGCACCAGCGGCTTGTAGGCGCTGCGAAAACGCGCCGTGACCCCCGCCTGCGCCAACCGGGCCTCGGCCTCGCGACGCGCCTCGACGCCCTCGAACAGCCACCCCTCGACCGCCGCCCCGCGCCAGGCCGGCGCCTTGTAGGCGTGGATCCACGCGTCAAGCGTGCGGTCGAATGTCTTTTCCAGCAAAACCATCTTCAGTCATCCTCAAATGCGCTTATTGGCGCCCCGCCCGCCCCGCCGCCGGGCCGCCCCAAGGCGGGGCCGCCCCCTCGGGGGGCAGCAAGCCCGCGCAGCGGGTGCAGCGTGGGGGTCCTATCCTTCGGGCCGCCCCAAGGCGGGGGCGCCCCCTCGGGGGGCAGCAAGCCCGCGCAGCGGTGCAGCGTGGGGGTCCTATCCTTCGGGCCGCCCCAAGGCGGGGCCGCCCCCTCGGGGGGCAGCAAGCCCGCGCAGCGGGTGCGGCGTGGGGGCTCACACTTTTCCAGTGGGGTCGAGGCGGTCGCGCAGCCAGTCGCCGAGCAAATTCAAGCCCAGCACCGTCAGCATGATCGCCAGCCCCGGGAACACGCTGACCCACCAGGCCGTCTGCATGTAGGTGCGGCCATCGGCCAGCATACCGCCCCAGCTCGGGATCATCGGGTCCACGCCCAGCCCCAGGAAGGTCAGGCTGCTTTCCAGCAGGATGTTGTTGGCGACGTTCAGCGTCATCAGGATCACCAGCGGGCCCAGCAGGTTGGGCACGATGTGATGGCGGATCATGGCCAGGTCGCGCACCCCGAAGGCGCGGGCGGCCAGCACGAACTCGCGTTCACGCAGCGCCAGCACCTGCGCCCGCACCAGGCGCGCATACTGCACCCACTGCGAAATGATCATGAAGAAAATGACGTTGAACAGCCCCCCGCCCAGGATGGCGATGAAGGTGATCGCCACCAGGATGAACGGCAGCGCCAGCTGCACGTCGGCAAAGCGCATCACGATCATGTCCCAGAAGCCGCGGTAGTAGCCGGCGATCAGGCCCATGACGATGCCCAGCAGCGCGCCGCCCAGCACCGAAATGAAACCGACCATCAGCGAGATCTTGCCACCCACGATCACGCGGGCCAGCACGTCGCGGCCCAGCGGGTCGGTGCCGAAGGGGTGGGCCGCGGTCGTGAACGGCGCGGTCAGGCGGGCGGCCAGGTCCATGGCTTCGCCGCCGTCGGGAAACAGCCAGCCCGAGGCCAGCACCAGAATGACCATGAGGCCGGTGAGCAGGGCGCCCAGCACGAATTCCAGCGAACGGTAGCGGCTGCGCGGCTTGGGGGCCGCGGGCGCGGCGGTGGGGGTGGTGGTCTGCATAAGGCTCAGCGCGTGCGGATTCGGGGATCGACGATGCCGTAGGCGATGTCGACGATCAGGTTGACCAGGACGATGACGGCGGCCAGCACGGTGACCGTGCCTTGCAGCACCGGATAGTCGCGGCCGGAAATGGCGTCGAACGCCAGCGTGCCCAGGCCGGGCCAGTTGAACACCATCTCGATGACGACGATGCCGCCGATCAGGCCGCCGAACTGCAGGCCCAGGTAGGTGATGAGCGGAATCGCGCAGTTGCGCAGCGCGTGCTTGTACAGCACCACGCGTTCCTTCAGGCCCTTGCTGCGCGCCACCATGATGTATTGCGCGGACAGCGTTTCGAGCATGGTGGTGCGCACCAGCCGGATATTGGTGGCCGACAGGATGATGGCCATCGTCAGCGACGGCAGCACCAGGCTGGCCGGACCGCTCCAGCCTGACGGCGGCAGCAGCGGGAAGGTGATCGACAACAGCAGCACCAGCATCAGCGCCAGCCAGAAATTGGGAAACGACAGGCCCACCAGCGACAGGATGCGGATGGTCTGGTCGGTGGCCTTGCCGCGCTTGATGGCGGCCTGGATGCCCAGCGGCAACGAAATCAGGATCGACGCGATCAGCGACGTGAAGGCCAGCATCAGCGTGGCGGGCAGGGCGTCGCCGATCAGCTTGGCGACCGGCGTGCCGCCCATGAAGCTGCGGCCGAAGTCGCCGTGGAGCAGGCCTTGCATGTAGCTCAGGTATTGCACGTGGAACGGCCGGTTCAGGCCCAGCGCCTGGCGGATGTTGGCCAGGTCCTGCTCGGTCACGCTGCCCGAGCCCTGGCTCAGCATCAGCGCGGGGTCGCCGGTCAGGCGCACGGCATAGGAAACAAGCAGCGTCACGGCCACGATCACGAAGACCGCCTGCAACACGCGTTTAATCAGAAATCCGGTCATGAGGCGCCGCCCCGGTTTTCACCGGGGCGGGTCAGTAG
>NZ_JCBANA010000127.1:0-7618 GCF_059760725.1 Achromobacter sp. 1014246743 | reverse complement strand
GGCTTGTGGCCGGCGCCCGTCTTTTGGTGGGCGGGATCTATGTCCCTGCCTCGGTTGGCGGCTTGCGCCGCCGTTCCCCTGGGGCTTGCTGCTTATTTCTTGCGAGCGGCGATGGACTTCTCGGCCAGGTTGACCAGGTCTTCGCCGATCTGCTTTTTCCATTTGTCGTAGACGGGCTGGGTGATCTTGGCGAACGCGTCGTGGTCGGCCTGGCTCAGCGCCGTCACGGTCACGCCGTGGCCTTCGATTTCCTTGAGCAGCGACGGGTCTTCGGGCGTGACGCCCTTGCGCGCGATCACGATCTGCTGCTTGCCGGCGTCCAGCGCGGCCTGGCGCACGATGTCACGGTCCTTTTCCGACCACGAATTCCAGACCTCGCGGTTGACCACGAAGATCAGCGGGTCGGCCACGTAGTTCCACAGCGTCAGGTACTTCTGGCCCACGGTGTACAGCTTGGACCCGGTGTAGATGGACAGGGGGTTCTCCTGGCCGTCGACCGCGCCGCTGGCCAGCGCCGGCTGGGCGTCTGCCCAGCTCATCTGGGTGGGGTTGGCGCCCAGCGCGGTGAACGTGTCGATGTACAGCGGCGAACCCACCACGCGCAGCTTCATGCCCTTCATGTCTTCGGGGCGCTTGATCTCGCGTTTGGAATTGCTGATCTGGCGGTAGCCGTTCTCGCCCCAGGCCAGCGGCACGACGCCGGCCTTTTCGATCAGCTTGAACATTTCTTTGCCCACGTCGCCCTGTACCAGCGCGTCGATGGCGGCGTAGTCGGGCATCAGGAAGGGCAGCGAGAACAGGTTCAGCTGCTTGACCTGCGGCGACCAGTTGATGGTCGAGCCCACGGCCATGTCGATCACGCCCTGGCGGATGGCAGTGAATTCACGGGTCTGGTCGCCTTGTACCAGCGAGGTGCCGGGATAGACCTTGATGTTGATGCGGCCCTGGGTGCGCTCGCGCACCAGGTTGGACCAGATCTCGGCGCCCTGGCCCCACGGGAAGGTGGTGCCCACGACGATGGAGAGCTTGTATTCGGCCTTGTAGTTCTGCGCCAGCGCTGCCGGCGCGCCGACCACGGCGGCGGCGCACAGGGCGGCGCCGATCAGGTTGCGGAATTTCATGTTGCGTCTCCTCTCTTTGCGGGTTTGTCTGTTGTTGTCATGCATGCCATGCCTGCCCGGGCGCATACCCGGCCAGGCGCCCTCAATAACCCAGCTTGTGCGGCAGCCACAGCGCCAGTTGCGGAAACGCCAGCACCGCCACCAGCACCAGGAACATCGCGCCCAGCAGCCACACCACCCAACGCACCGTCGATTCCATCGGCACGCGCGCGATGCGGCACGACACCATCAGGTTCACGGCCAGCGGCGGGGTGAACTGGCCCAGCGCCACCTTCAGCGTCAGGATCACGCCGAACCACACCGGGTCCCAGCCATAGGCCTTCGCGATCGGCATCAGCAGCGGCACGAAGATCAGGAAGATGGAGATGCCGTCCAGGAACATGCCGACGGTCATCAGCAACAGGATCAGCAGCGCCAGCACGCCCCATTCGCCCAGCCCGGAATTGACGATGGCGTGGGTGATCGGGTCGATCACGCTCAGCGTGGACAAAGCCCAGGCGAAGATGCCGGCCAGCGTCACCACCAGCATGATCACGGCGGACAGCTCGGCGGCTTCGCGCAGGATGGTGTACAGGTCGCGCAGCTTGATGGTGCGGTGGATGAACATGCCTACGAACAGGCCGTAGAACACGGCCACGACCGCGGCTTCGGTGGGCGTGAACCAGCCCATGCGCATGCCACCCAGGATCAGCACCGGCGCGGCCAGGCCCCACGAGGCGTCGCGCAGGCTCTTCCAGAACGGCGGGCGCGGCAGGTGCGCTTCCAGCATGCCCATCTTGTGCTTGCGGGCCAGCCACACGGCCGGCACGATCAGCGCCAGGCCGGCCAGGATGCCGGGCACCATGCCGGCGGCGAACAGCGCCGGCACCGAGGCTTCGGGCACCAGTACCGAATAGATGATGAAAGCGACCGACGGCGGGATCAGGATGTCGGTGGCGGCGCCCGCGGCGACCACGGCGGCCGAGAACGAGCCCGGGTAGCCGGCGCGGGACATGGCCGCGATCATCACCGCGCCCACCGCGGCGGCGCAGGCCGGGCCGGAACCCGAGATCCCGCCCAGGAACATGGCCACGGCAATCGACACCAGCGGCAGCATGCCGGGGCCGCGGCCGACGATGGCGATGGCGAAATCCACCAGCCGCCTGGCCACGCCCGAGCGGTCGAAGATCGAGCCGACCAGCACGAACATCGGAATGGCCAGCAGCGGGTACTTGGCCAGCCCCGCGTAGAAGTTCTGCGGCACGGTCAACAGGCCATACCAGGGCGTGTCCAGGTTGGACAGCACGATGGCGACCGTGCCGCCGATGCCCAGCGCCACGCCGACCGGCACGCCGATCAGCATCAGCGCGATGAAGACCGCGAACAGGATGCCGGCGATCATGCCTGGCCCCCTTGGCCCGTTGCGTCCTTGCGCTGGATCAGCCGGCGCAGGGTGCCCAGCGTGCGCAGCGAGATGGCGGCGGCCATGATCGGCAGCCAGATCGAATACCACCAGGTGGGCACGCCGATGGCCGGCGAGGTTTCTTCGTAGAGGTATTCGTCGGCCACCAGCTTGACCGACAGCACGGTCAGCAGCACGAAGAATGCCAGCACGCAGCCGTTGGAAATCAGCGCCATGATGCGCTGGCGACGGGGCGAGCCGTTGTCGGCCAGGATCTCGATGCGGATGTGATGGTTGCGCACGAAGGCGACGCTGCCCCCGACCATGGTCAGCACGATCAGCAGGAAGACCGAGATTTCCTCGGTCCAGGCGAACGACTGGTCGGTGAAGTAGCGCACCAGCACGTTCAGGAAGGTGATGGTGGCCAGGGCCCCCAACAGGATCACGGCCAGCCAGTCCTCGATGGCCAGCGGCACTTTCACGGCGGGGTCTGTTTCGGCGGGGATGATCGGTTCAACAGGCTCGACGGGGGCTTCGGGGCGTGACATGTGAGGCAACGGCCAGCGCGGCAGGGCGCTTTCTAGTTATAGGGTCGCTGCATCCTACCGTCGGGGCGCGGGCGCCGGTGTTCGTGTTTTCCCGCGCTGCGGTATGGCCGCAACATGGTGCATTGCAATAGCGGGGACGGGGGCTGGAACCCGGCTGGAGCGATATACCGGGTGGCGGGCAGGGGTTTGGTGCCGATATTGCTTTGCAGCAGTCGCGCCGTTGCGTCGCGGAATTCTTTTGTAACATCGTCCGGAAGGGCGCGGCGAGAGGCCGGATCGGGGTTGCGGTAATCCCGGCTCCGGGAAAACCCCTTAAACAGGTAAAATCCCTTTTCTTTGCTCCCCTCCTTATACGGCGCCCGCATCGTGTCCCTAGTTCAGCATCTGCCTGGTTCCTCTGTCCTGTCCTCCTTTCGTCGTGACCGCCTGCTGGCGCAATTGAAGGAAGCCGGCCTGCCCGTGGCCGACATCTCCGCCCGCTACGAGCACTTCGTCAGCACCGACGCCGCCCTGACGGCCGAACAGCAGCAACACCTGGCCCAATTGCTGGACTACGGCACCCCCGCCACAGGCGAAGCCCCCGCCAAGAGCCTGGCCCTGTTGGTCATTCCGCGCCTGGGCACCATTTCGCCGTGGGCCAGCAAGGCCACCGACATCGCCCACAACTGTGGCCTGTCGGCCGTGCACCGCATCGAACGCGGCGTGCGCTACACCATCACTCCCGAACGCGGCCTGTTGGGCACCAAGTCGTTCGACGACGCCATGCTGGCCCGCGCGGCAGACTGCCTGCACGACCGCATGACCGAAACCGTGGTCGACGCCAGCTTCGACGGCCAGGCGCTGTTCCAGCCGCTGGCCGGCAAGCCCATGCGCCAGGTCGACGTCCAGGCGCGCGGCGCGCAGGCGCTGGTCGAGGCCAACACGGCCCTGGGCCTGGCCCTGTCCGACGACGAAATCGACTACCTGGCCAAGTCGTTCACCGACCTGGGCCGCGACCCCACCGACGTCGAACTGATGATGTTCGCGCAGGCCAACAGCGAACACTGCCGCCACAAGATCTTCAACGCCCAGTGGGTGATCGACGGCCAGGAACAGCCCAACACGCTGTTCGGCATGATCCGCGCCACCCACAAGGCGCAGCCCGAAGGCACCGTGGTGGCCTATTCCGACAACGCCGCCATCATGGCCGGCGGTCCGGCGCAGCGCTTCCAGGCCGGCGTGCCCGGCGTCACGGGCGAGGGCGTCGACGGCGCCAGGTACATCCGCCGCGACACCACCGTGCACACCCTCATGAAGGTCGAAACGCACAACCACCCCACCGCGATCGCGCCGTTCCCCGGCGCCTCGACCGGCGCGGGCGGCGAAATCCGCGACGAAGGCGCCACGGGCCGCGGCTCCAAGCCCAAGGCGGGCCTGACCGGCTTCACCGTGTCGCACCTGCGCTTCGACGATGCCCTGCAACCCTGGGAAGCCGACCACCACGGCCTGCCCGAGCGCATCGCCTCGCCCCTGTCCATCATGATCGACGGCCCCATCGGCGGCGCGGCGTTCAACAACGAATTCGGCCGTCCCAACCTGCTGGGCTACTTCCGCTCGTTCGAGCAAAGCGCGGGCGGCACGCGCTGGGGCTACCACAAGCCCATCATGATCGCGGGCGGCCTGGGCAGCATCGACGCCGGCCTGACCCACAAAGACGTCATTCCCCCCGGCGCGCTGCTGATCCAGCTGGGCGGCCCGGGTTTCCGCATCGGCATGGGCGGCGGCGCCGCCTCCAGCATCAGCATGGGCAGCAACTCGGCCGAGCTGGATTTCGATTCCGTTCAGCGCGGCAATCCCGAACTTGAACGCCGTGCCCAGGAAGTCATCGACCGCTGCTGGCAGCAGGCCGAAAACAACCCCATCATCGCGATCCACGACGTGGGCGCGGGCGGTTTGTCCAACGCGTTCCCTGAACTGGTCAACGACGCCGGCCGCGGCGCCATCTTCGACCTGAAGCGCGTGCCCCTCGAAGAATCGGGCCTGTCGCCCGCCGAAATCTGGAGCAACGAATCCCAGGAACGCTACGTCCTGTCGATCCTGCCGCGCGACCTCGAACGCTTTGACGCCATCGCCCGCCGCGAACGCTGCCCCTACGCGGTGGTGGGCGTGGCCACCGAAGAACGCCAGCTGCGCGTGGTCGACGGCGAAGGCCTGCCCGGCCTGGACGCCATCCGCCCGCAAGGCGACGCCGAAGTCCGCCCGGTCGACGTGCCGATCGACGTCATCCTGGGCAAGCCGCCCCGCATGACGCGCGACGTGCGCCGCCTGCCCGGCGTGTCCGAACCCCTGGACCTGGCCGGCATCGACCTGACCGAAGCCGCCTTGCGCGTGCTGCGCCACCCCACCGTAGCCAACAAGTCGTTCCTGATCACCATCGGCGACCGCACCGTGGGCGGGCTGTCCAGCCGCGACCAGATGGTCGGCCCGTGGCAGGTGCCGGTGGCCGATTGCGCCGTCACCCTGGCCGACTACGAAGGCTTCCGCGGCGAAGCCATGGCCATGGGCGAACGCACCCCCATCGCCATGCTGAACGCGCCCGCCTCGGGCCGCATGGCCGTGGCCGAAGCCCTGACCAACCTGGCCGCCGCCGACGTGGCCCGCCTGGAAGACATCAAGCTGTCCGCCAACTGGATGGCCGCCTGCGGCGTCGACGGCCAGGATGCCGCCCTGTACGACACGGTGTCCGCCGTCAGCGAACTGTGCCAGGCCGCCGGCCTGTCGATTCCGGTCGGCAAAGACTCCCTGTCCATGAAAACGTCCTGGGAACAGGACGGCGAGCAGCGCCAGGTGGTGGCGCCCGTGTCGCTGATCGTCACGGCCTTTGCACCGGTGGGCGACGTGCGCGCCAGCCTCACGCCGCAACTGCGCACCGACGCCGGCGACAGCGTGCTGATCCTGATCGACCTGGGCCGCGGCCTGCACCGCATGGGCGGCTCGATCCTCGCCCAGGCCTACAACCAGGTCGGCGAAACCGTGCCGGACATCGATTCGCCCGAAGCCCTGCGCGCCTTCTTCGTCACCATCCGCACGCTGGCCGAAGCCGGCACGCTGCTGGCCTACCACGACCGCTCCGATGGCGGCCTGTTCGCCACGCTGGCCGAAATGGCCTTTGCCGGCCGCACCGGCATCTCGGTCAACCTGGACATGCTCACCTTCGACCCGCAATCGGCCGATTGGGGCGACTACAAGATCCGTCCGGAACAAGTGGCCGTGCAGCGCGAAGAACTCACGCTCAAGGCGCTGTTCTCGGAAGAAGCCGGCGCCGTGATCCAGGTGCCCGCCGCCCAGCGCGACGCCGTCATGCAGGTGCTGCGCGGTGCGGGCCTGTCGGCCCACTCGCACGTCATCGGCGGCCTGAACGGCGCCGACGAAATCGAGTTCTACCGCGACGGCAAGAAGGTCTGGGGCCAGCCGCGCGCCGAACTCGCTCGCGCCTGGAGCGAAGTGTCCTACCGCATCATGTCGCGCCGCGACAACCCGGCTTGCGCCCAGGCCGAGCTGGACGTCTGGAACGACACCAAAGACCCGGGCATGACGCCTTCTGTCGCCTTCGATCCGCAAGAAGACGTGGCCGCGCCGTTCATCAACACCGGCAAGCGTCCGCGCGTGGCGATCCTGCGCGAGCAGGGCTGCAACAGCCAGGTGGAAATGGGCTGGGCATTCGACACTGCCGGTTTCGAGGCCGTTGACGTCCACATGACCGACCTGCTGTCGGGCCGTGTCGACCTGGGCCTGGTACAGGGCCTGGTGGCCGTGGGCGGCTTCAGCTACGGCGACGTGCTGGGCGCCGGCGAGGGCTGGGCCCGCACCATCCGCTTCAACAGCAAGCTGTCGGACCAGTTCGCCGCGTACTTCGCGCGCCCCGACACCTTTGCGCTGGGCGTGTGCAACGGCTGCCAGATGATGGCCGCGCTGGCGCCGATGATTCCGGGCGCCGAGCACTGGCCGCGCTTCACGCGCAACCAGTCCGAAAAGTACGAAGCCCGCCTGTCGCTGGTCGAACTGGCCAAGTCGCCGTCGATCTTCTTTGCCGGCATGGAAGGCGCGCGCATTCCGGTCGCCGTGGCGCACGGCGAGGGCTACGCCGACTTCTCCCAGCAGGGTGACGCCGGCCGCGTGCTGGCCGCGGCGCGCTTCATCGACAACTACGGCAACGCCACCGAGGCCTACCCGTTCAACCCGAACGGCAGCCCGGCCGGCCTCACGTCGGTCACCACGGCCGACGGCCGCTTCACGGTGATGATGCCCCACCCGGAACGCGTGACCCGCAACGTCATGATGTCGTGGGCGCCGGAAAAGTGGGGCAATGCGGATACCGGCGGTGCGTACAGCCCCTGGATGCGCATGTTCCGCAACGCCCGCGTCTGGATCGGCTGACAGCCCCCACGCCGCACGCGCGTTGCGCGCTTGCTGCCCCCCGAGCAACTGTGTTTCCAGTCAAGCAGCCTGAAGGTGCAATTGGCTGTTCCATGGTTGCTGGGAGCGGGCCATGGCGTTCAGGATTCGTAGCAGCTTGTGCGAGCAAGCGA
>NZ_JCBANA010000126.1:0-7897 GCF_059760725.1 Achromobacter sp. 1014246743 | reverse complement strand
CGTTCTCGGCGAGAACGCGGGGCGCGCAAATGAAAAAGGCCCGCCGATGGCGAGCCTGGTCAGGGAGACTGCAAAGAGCACTTGCCGACGTGTTGGCCGGACGTACGTACCCTCTCATAAATAAGGCCCGCACTGGGCGGGCCTTGTTTGGGGCCGTCGGCGCAAAGCGCGACGGCATGAACGAATTGTGCAGCAAGGTCAGGCGTGGGCGCAATCCTCCGCGTGTCGCACTTCGCTCCAGACATAGGCAAGCGAGTTGCGGGCGTGTTCGATGCGCGCCACCTGCCCCCCGTCGTGCAGGGTTTCCAGCACACGCAATATCGCCTGGCGCATTGCATTGCGTTCGCGGCGCGACAGTTCACGCGCACCGGACGCCCCGCGCACCAGTTCGGCCATGCGCCATGGGCGGCCGGGGTGGGCGGACATCGTTTCCAGGACTTCCTTGGCGTATTTCATCGGGACGCCCCCCGTTCAAAACCAAATGCCATGCCTCGTCATCCTTGTTCCAGGTTTATGCCGGTTGTGGTCCTCCTGCGTCGGCTTGCGGCCAGCCCGACTGTCGTGGAGTTGCAATTCATGGTAGCGAGTCGCTACCATGAAGTCAACAGCGAATCGCTACTGTACTTTCGGGTAGCGGATTGCTACTATCGCTACCATGGACATCCGATCGATCCGACTGAACAACCTCAAGTACGCCGTGCACGAGGCCGGGGGCGTAGACCGCCTGGCCGAACGCGCCGGCGTCAGTCGCAAATACCTCGACCAGATCCTTCAAGGATTCCAAGGCAAGCGGGACAAGAACCCGCGCAAGGTCGGCGACGCCCTGGCCGCCAAGCTCTCCATGGGCCTGGGCCAGTCCGCACACTGGATGGATCTTCCCCACCCCGACCTCTGGCGCGAAATCTCTCCCGATGCCATGCCGGACGAGCCGTCAGGCCGGCTCGTTTCTTTCGACCATGCACGGCTGGGCAGACCGAACCTCGACAACGTCCTCATCGCCCAGTTCGATACCGGAGGCGCAATGGGTAATGGCCTGGAACTGCGCGATCAGCCAGGCGTCATTCAAAGCTGGAACGTCAGCCCTGAATGGCTGCAAAAGAATGTCCGGGGCTTTTCCGCCTCGAAGAACCTGTGCATCGTCACCGGTTTCGGCGACTCCATGCGCCCCATGTTCAACCCGGGCGACCCCCTGATCGTCGACCGGGGCGTGCAGGCCGTCGAATACGACGCCATCTATTTCTTCCGCGTCGGCAGCGAAGGCTTCATCAAGCGGCTGCAGCGCATTCCCACCGCCACCGGCCTGGTGGTCCGGGCGAAATCCGAAAACACCAAGTACGACGCCTGGGACATCACCGAAGGCATGGATTTCGAGGTCTTCGGCCGCGTGCTGAAGGTCTGGCGCAGCGAGGACTTCTGACCCCCATGCCCCAACTCTCCCGCCTGTCGCCCGCCGAAAGAACCATCCTGCTCTACGGCGTGCTCGGCGCGCTGGGTGCGCTGGCGCTGCATGCGGCGCTGAAACACCACGTTTGGCCGTGGCGCAGCACCTACGCCACGATGTTTGCCATTCAATTCGCGTGGCTGGTGCCGCTGGCCGGCGCCCTGCTGGCCGGCATGCCTTCGGCCAGGCGTTGGCTGGCGGCCCTGCTCGCCTTCGGCGTGGTTCTGCCCGCACTGCATGCCTATAGCCTGACGACGCTGCTGGGCCCATTGCCGGTCGACGGCGACAGCACCGGCCTGCGTGCCGTGGCCACCTTGGTCACAGCGAGCAGCGCCTTCCTGCTGCTGCCGCTGGTGCAGGCGCTGGACCCGACCGCCCCCCATTGGAACTACCCGGCGGTCTTTCGCGCGGCGTGGCGCAACACGGTGACGCTGGCGCTGGCCGGCGGCTTGGCGCTGGCGGTGTCGTTGCTGTTCTGGGCGACGGGCCAGATGTTCCGCATGATCGGCATCATCATGGTCGACGACCTTGTCCAGTCCATCTGGTTCACCCTGACCGTGATGCCGCTGGTGCTGGCCCTGTGCCTGGCGGCCGTGCGCCGCCGCCCGCAGTTGGCGGATACCCTGCAACGCTCATGGCTCACGCTCACGGCGTGGTTGTTGCCGCTGGTGGCGCTGATCGGCATCGCCTTCGTGCTGGCGCTGGCTGCCCGCCTGACGCTGGATCTGCAGGCCGGGGCCCTGTCCGCCGGTGCGCTGATCGCCTTCAGTGCCCTGTGGATCAAGCTGATCAATTCGGCCTGGCAAGACAGCCCCGATGCGCCCCCCTTCGGGCCTCGGTTGCGGGCGGTGTTGCGAGTGGCGGCGATCGGCCTGCTGCCGTTGGCGCTGGTCGCCCTGTACGGCTTGGCGGTGCGGGTGCAGCAATACGGCTGGACCACGCCCCGCGTGTGGGGCATCTATCTGGCGGCCTTGCTGGTCGTCTACGCGGCAGGCTATGCCCTGGCGGCCTGGGCGCCCCGACGATTTCACGCCATCTTGGGCGCGACCAACATTGCGGCCGCGCTTTGCGCCCTGGCCATGTTGGCGGCGGTCCAGACGCCGCTGCTCAGCCCCGACCGGCTCACCGTCGACAGCCAGATCCAACGCCTGGTCGACGGCCGGGTGCCACCGGGTGATTTCCGCTATTTGTCCATGGCACGCGACCACGGCGACTACGGCCGCCATGCCTTGCAGCGCCTGGCCGACGGCGCCGCCCAGGCGCAAAGCCCCGAGATCGCCATCGCCGCCGAGCTGGCCCTGAAAGGCAACTATTACGACTGGGGTGACCCGCGACGCACGGGCTCAAGAATCGCCAAGTCTCCCGCCATGCCCACCTTCAATGTGTACCCCGCAGGCAGTGCGGTGCCCGAGGGCTGGTGGGCCGCCGCCACACTTTCCGCCCCGTTCCAAACCAGCAACTGCATCAGCGCCGACCAGGCCGCCTCGAAAGACGCCGCCGCGGCACACCGGCGTTGCTGGCTGATCCACGCCGACGTCACGGGTGCGGGCGCCAACGACCTGGTGCTGTATGTGCCGCCGCGCACGTTCACCGAGGCGGACGGCTACGAAGAATTCATCACCTACACACAAGACCCGGACGGCACGTGGCGCAGGGTTGGCGCCCAGTCACAGCGCTGGACCGAAGACCGCCAGCCCAACGATATCGGCAATGCGCTGGCACAGGGCCAGGTCAGTACCCAGCCCCGCACGGATCGCGACCTGATTGTCGGCGGGCGGCGCTTGCCGTTGCACTGAAGATTGACCATGGGCACCTGCCGCAGCGCCAGCGCCTGCGGCCGCCCAGCGCCATCAACGCCTGGGACCGGTCCTCAGGGCTTGTCTTGCAGGTCCGGCGTGCCCGTGAACTGGCTCTTGAGCAGCGTCAGCGCGCCCTTTTCCGCCAGCGCTTCGTTCGGAAAGACATTCTTGGTGTCTTCCAACACAGGAAAACCAAAGACCCGCACGCGGGCGTGATAGCCCTCGGGGGTTTCGGCGAATTCGATATCGAAGTTGCGTTCTTCGATCCAGCCCGATTTGTGCAGCTTCCAATCCATGTCCGACGCGCTCCAGGTAAGCGAGGCCGGCATCGGCAAGTGCCGCAGAGGCCGGCATCGAGGTTGACATACCGATCAGGCCGGCCCCGCGGGCCGGCTCTGCATTACACCTTACACCCGGCAGGCTGACGGCGGATTGACGACAGGCAATCCGCGCGATCGGCTACCGGGTCTTGGCGGGTCCTGCCTCGTCGGCAGGCAATGGGGGCCGCGGCTCGACAGGCTCGATGACCGCTTCGTCGGGCGGCGAGAACAAGTCCCAGCTGGCCATGAACAGCGCCGCGATCAGAGGGCCGATCACGAAGCCGTTCAGACCGAACAACGCCATGCCGCCCAAGGTCGAGATCAGCACCACGTAGTCGGGCATCTTGGTGTCCTTGCCCACCAGGATGGGACGCAGCACGTTGTCGACCATGCCGATCACCAGCACCCCGAACGCGATCAGGACCACGCCCTTGACGGTGGCGCCGGTCAGCAGGAAGTAGATCGCCACGGGCGCCCAGATCAGGCCGGCGCCCACCGCGGGCAACAGCGACAGAAAGCCCATGATGACGCCCCACAGCAGCGCCCCCTGAATGCCCAGGATGGAAAAGATGATGCCACCCAGCAGGCCCTGGGACGCCGCCACCGCGATGTTGCCCTTGACCGTGGCGCGCACCACGGTGGTGAACTTGCGGAACAGATGCTGCTTGTGCGCGTGGCTCAAGGGCATGGCGCGCTTGATGCGCTGACCCAGTTGCGGACCATCGCGCAGCAGGAAGAACAGCAGGTACAGCATGATGCCGAAGCTGATCACGAACTGGAACGTATCCTGGCCGATGCTCAAGGCCTGCGTGGCCAGGAACTGGCTGGCCTGCATCGCCCCGGCGCTGAGTTTTTCCTGCAGGCTGGGAATGTCGGCCAGGTCAAAACGCGCCAGCAGATCATGCACGGAAGGCGGCAGCGCAGCCATGGCCTGCTGGAAATAGGCGCCGAAATTCAACTGTCCGGACTTGATCCCCTGGTAGAGGTTGGCGCCTTCGTTCACCAGCGATCCGCTGATGACGACCAGCGGCAGGATCACCAGGAACAGCACCAGCAGCAACGTGATCAGGGCGGCCAGGTTGCGACGTCCGCCGATGCGGGCCACCAGGCGGCGTTGCAGCGGCGCGAACAGGATGGCCAGGATGGCGCCCCAGAACACCGCGCCATAGAACGGCCAGAGCAGCCAGCCGAACGCGATGGAAACGACCGCCAGCAAAAGCAGGAAGGTTCTGTAGTGCAAACTGGAAGATTGACTCATGTTCCGTCCAAGGCGCGGCATGCGCCGCGAGACCCGCATTGTACAAAGGCCCGCCCTAGCCAGCCCGCGCGCCACCCGGATTCACGGACCGTAACCTGCGCTCAGGAATTGCCGCCCGCGGCGCGCTGAATGGTGGCACGCGCCTGCTCCAAGGCGACGGAACGCGCATTCAGGGCCAGCAAGCGCTGGTTCAACGCCTGCTGCAGGGACGGGGTGGCAACCTTGGCCTGGTCGTCGTCGAGCGTGATGTCCGCGGCGTTGGCGGCAACGAAATCGGCAATGCCCAAGGCATCGCGCGCCACGGCATCCATGATGCCGGCGGCCTGCATCAGTTCGGCGGCAGGCGCAGTGACCGCCTCGTCGTAGACTCCGTCATAGACAGGCGCCAGATCCGGCGGCAGGGCCAGGCCGCTGCGGGCCCGGTCCGCCTTGGCGCGGGCCGCTTGCAGGTCGCCGGCACTGTCGGCCAGCGTCTTGCGGGCCGCCTCGAAAGCTTGCCGCCGTTGCAGGATGTCGCCCACCGAGCGGAGGGTCTCTGCCGCCAGCACCTGGCGCAGCGGCGCGGCCGCCTTGGCCATGGAGGCCTGGAAACTGGTAATCACCGCATAGGCGTCGTCGTAGCCGCCCACGGCATCTTTTTCGGTGTCGCTCAGCGCGCCGATGGGCACCAGGGTGCCCGCATCGATACGGCTTTGCAGCAGTTGGATGAAGGCTGCGCGTTGCTCGGGCTCGCGGTTGCCACACGCCGCCAACGCCAGTATCGACGCCGCCGCCATGCCCGCCAGGCACATCCGCAACAATGCCATGCCTATCCTCCTTGCGTAACACATGGGCCGGGGGCGCAAGCCCGGCCCCTCGGGCAGATTATCCCGAAGCGCTCGTCTCGCGCCGCGCTCGGGCGGAATTTGTTGCCATCGAATCGAGTTGACACAGGGGCGGGTTTCCTCGCGTCAATGCGCCGACACGGACAAACGCATCGCGCAGCGCCGTGCCGGATCGAACCCCGCATCGGCCTCATGGCGCAACTGCGCGCGCAATGACGGCCCCTGCTGTTCGACGGGCACCTCGACAAAGCCGGCGCGGCGATAGAACGGGCCATTCCAGGGCAGCTCACGGTCGGTCGTCAGCACTACGCCGTGGAAGGTGCATGCCGCCGCTGCGTGGTCGATCACCGCCTGCAGCAGCGTCCGACCCAGGCCGCGGCCCTGATGGGGCAGCGCGACCGACATTTCAGCCAGGAACAGGTCGGCGTCCAGCGGCCGGGCCAGCGCGAAACCCGCGGGCCGGCCCGTCTCGTCCAGTGCCACCCAGAGCAGGCCGTCGGCCATGGCCTGCGCCAGCACCGCGGGAGGCAACGGGTCGCCCGCACTGGCCCAGGCCATGGGCGTGCCCAGGAACCGGCCGGCGGCGGAACGTTCGATATCGGGCAAGACACCCAGGTCCGAGGATATGGCAAGTCTGATCATGGGGCGACAAGTATGCCTGACGCGGCGGACCTGCATGCCCCATCGCCTAAAATGGCGGCCTGCCGGCCAGCGCCGCTCGGCCGCCCGTCACTTTTTGCCGTTGCACTGACATGACCCAAGACACTTCCCCCACCAGCTGGGGCTTTGCGCATCCCGATTGCCACGGCGCCGCCGCGCTGCTGTTCTTCATGAACGACCTGGCGCGCGTCGCCAATCAGTACCTGGGGCCGGACAAGCTGGGCCAGGAAGCCCTGGCCGACGCACAAAAGGCCGTGGATGCCCTGCTCAATCGCTACGTGCAGATCCAGGCGGCCCCCGACGCCTTTGACGGCGAGCGCGTCGAGCTGGCGCTGGAAACCGAAACCCGCCCCGACGGCTCGACGGCCGCCCAGGTGGCCCTGCGCATGTCGCCGCGCCTGGAAGGCCTGATCATCGAAGCGCAACGCCAGGCGCGCCCTGCCACGCATTGATCCCGGACCGGCCAAGGGGAAAAGAGGGGCTATGGGGATACCGGCAGCCCCCCCTGCCCCTGCCCCCGCAAAAAAGCCTTGCAAAGTCGCAACGTCCGCGCTATAGTCGTTAGTTGAGTCGACCAAAACACCTATAAAACGTTGATTCGACTCGACCAGCCAGGGCAAATAAAAGCAACCCAGCAACCCCTGGCCCCCCTTGAGGACGTACCCGAAAACCTGGGGCGCACTCAAAACATTGGCTTACCCAGGCTCTGCGACAGATAACCCTGAAAGCGCAGACCTGCAAGCCAATAGACAGCAAGCCAAATACAAACCGCAGCACAGCAAACTGCTGCGACGACATGGCACTCGGCAAGCCTGACCGCATGCCAAATCGCGTTGTAAAGATTGCGCCGCCCAGTCCGGCAAGATTGCACAGCAGTTCGAATCACCCTATTTCGTGGCCGCATCCCAAAGCAGCCGCACGCCAGAACCCGGCCCGCCATCCATTCAGCCCGCCAACGTTCTGGCAGCGAGCCCCAGGCCGATGCCTGGAGCCGCAACCCGCAGCCAACCCGCGCGCACGCAAAACCATGAGAATGCGCAAAGGATCGGCAGCGGTTATGCGTTAGTGTCATGCATGACTCGGCACGCGGACAGTACGCGACGTGTTACAGCACTCTCGTCCGGTCTACGCGGCATGCGCTGCGCAGCATTTCCCATAACAAGAACTTGAAAGAGAACACACCATGAATACTCGTTTCACTACCTCGGACCTGATCCGACGCCCGGCTCATACCAAGCTGGACCACATGCCGATCCATATCGGCGACATCGTTTACCTGCAACCGGCGAACGGCCCGGCCATCCGCGCCACCGTGATCTTCAACGCGCCGATCGATGGCACGACCACGTACACCACGGAAGTCGTGCCTTGCGGAGCGCCTGCGCAAAAGGCCCCCGGCCAGCGCATTCGCTTTCGCCACGAGCACGTGCATCGCATCGAACCGGTGCGCCGCGCCGCACGTTGATCAGGTTACCGGCTAACGGGCACGCCCCCTCCGCCCTGTCCGACCCCCGGCCTTTATACACATCTGACCCTCCCGCCGGAACGGACTCTGTGTATAATATCGGTGGTGGCGAAGATTCATATCAACAAAA
>NZ_JCBANA010000125.1:0-8025 GCF_059760725.1 Achromobacter sp. 1014246743 | reverse complement strand
AACATGCGATGTGTCCGCATAACTGATACGTTCTATAGATTTATTTTTTTTTTTTTCAAAAAAAAACACGGCATAGGAGAGGGCCAAACGGGTCTGGGGGGCTGGAAGATTTTTAAAAGACACAGCCCTTAACCCCCCCCCCCCCCGCGCCCCCCCGCCGCATGACCGCCCCGGCCTTTCGCGCACGCAAGCGCGCCGAGCCCCTGGTCATGCTCACCGCCTACACCGCGCGCATGGCCGAGCTGCTGGATCCGCACTGCGACGCGCTGCTGGTGGGCGACAGCCTGGCGCAGACCCTCTACGGCCTGCCTTCCACGGTGCCGGTCACGCTGGACATGATGATCGCGCATGGCGCGGCCGTGGTGCGCGGCTCGCGCCAGGCGCTGGTCGTGGTCGACATGCCGTTCGGCAGCTACGAAGAAAGCCCGGAACAGGCCTTTCGGTCGGCCGCGCGCGTCATGAAGGAAACCGGCGCGGGCGCCATCAAGCTGGAAGGCGGCCAGGCCATGGCGCCGACCATCGCGTACCTGTCGGCGCGCGGCATTCCCGTCATGGCGCACATCGGCCTGACGCCGCAGGCGGTCAACATCCTGGGCGGCTACGGCGCGCGCGGACGCGGCGAAGCCGAATATGCCCGCATCGCCGCCGATGCCTCTGCAGTGGCCGACGCCGGCGCGTTCTCGGTCGTGATCGAAGGTGTGGTCGAATCGCTGGCGCAGGCCATCACCCACGCCATTGCGTGCCCCACCATCGGCATCGGGGCATCGGTCGACTGCGACGGCCAAGTGCTGGTCGTGGACGACATGCTGGGCATGTTCGAGCGCACGGCACGCTTCGTCAAACGCTACGACAGCCTGGCCGACCGCATCCAGGCTGCCGCGCGCAGCTACGCCGACGACGTGCGCGCCCGCCGCTTTCCGCAGGCAGAGCACCTGTACTAGGCGGGCCACGGGGCCGGATCCGGCCCCGTTCGCGTTTGTGGCTAGAATCAGGCATTGCCTTGCCCTCTCGCAGCCGCCCATGACACCCCCCCGCCACGATTCCCCCCAATTGCAGGATGCCATCGCGGACGCGATCAGCACCGCCACGCGCGGCGCGGGACGCGTCAACATCCTGGTGGCCGGCAAGACGGGCGTGGGCAAGAGCACCCTGATCAACGCCGTGTTCCGCGGCGACCTCGCCAAGACCGGCGCGGGCAAGCCGGTCACGCAGACGACCCAGGAATTCTCGCGGCCCGGCCATCCGCTCACCATCATCGACACGCGCGGCCTGGAAGTCGGCGACTACGCGCGGTCGCGCCAGCAGCTGGCCGACCTGATCCGCGAACGCTCGGTGGCCGAAGACCAGGACCGGCACCTGCATGTGGCCTGGCTCTGCATCCAGGACAGCAGCCACCGCGTCGAAGACGCCGAAATCGAACTGTGTGCACTGTTGGCCGATGCCGGCATTCCCGTCATCACGGTGCTCACCAAGGCCCGCAAGAACAGCCCCTTCCAGCAGGAAGCCGAAAAGCTCCTGCCGCGCGCCCGGCAGGTGGTGGCGGTGCGTGCGCTGCCCGAACGCATCGAGGAACTGGACGCGGACCTGCCGCCGATGGGCCTGGACGCGCTGATCGAAGCCACGGCGCAGTACATCCCTGAATCGCAGCAGCGGGCCTACGCCAACGCGCTGTCGACCCGCAACAAGAAGGCCCTGGAAGTAAAAAAAAAGCGGGCTGAGATAGAAGTGAACATCGCGGCCGGCCTGGCCGCGTCCGCCGCCGCCGCACCGATTCCTTTCTCGGACGCGGTCGCGCTGGTGCCGATCCAGGTGGGCATGATCGCCAAGATCGGCATCACCTTCGGCATGGAATTGAACACCGCCGCCATCAGCACGCTGGTCACGTCCACACTGGGCGCCTCTGCCGCCACCCTGGTGGGGCGGTCGGTCGTGTCCGGCCTGCTCAAGTTCATTCCTGGTGCGGGCAGCGCCGTGGGCGGCACCATTGCCGCCACCACGGCCGGCGCCATCACCAAGCTGCTGGGCAACGCCTATATCGCCGTGTTGTACGACTTCTGCCAGAAGCATCCCGGGCAGGACATCGACATCGCCATGATCACGCAGGCCCTGAAGCAGCGCGTCAAGCTCTGACGCCGCCGGCCGGCCATCGCAACGATTCGACTCAATGCGCCAGGATTGGCAAGGAACGGCCTTTTCTCGCGGCGCCGGTAAATAATCGCGGCCGCGCGACGTAAACGTATTGCCGCGAATCCCGCCATACCCCGCTCAAGCCAATGATCATCGACAACTCCGACGTCATGTACCGGCACCTCGTGCAAGGTGTCATCGACTACGCCATCTACATGCTCAACCCCGACGGCACCGTCGCCAACTGGAATGCCGGGGCCAAGCGAGCCAAGGGCTACACGCGGGACGAGATCGTGGGCAAGCACTTCTCGTGCTTCTACAGCCCGGCCGACCAGGCTGCCGGCGTACCGGGCAGGGGGCTGGAAATCGCCCGCAGCCAGGGCCGTTTCGAAGCCGAGGGCTGGCGCATGCGCAAGGACGGCACGCCGTTCTGGGCCCACGTGGTCATCGATGCGATCCACGATGACGCCGGCGCCTTGATGGGGTTCGCCAAGATCACGCGCGACTGCACCGAACGCCGTGAACGCGAATTGCAGCTGCTGCGCGCCAAGGACCTGGCCGAGCGCTACAACACCGAACTGACCTCGCTGTCGAGCTTCCTCGAAGCGGTGGTTTCGCACATCCCCTCGTGCGTACTGGTGCTGGACGCCGTATCGCGCCGCATCCTGCTGGCCAACCGCCAGGCCGAAACGATGTTCGGCGGCACGCGCGAGCAGATGCAGGGCAAGACCGTGCAGGAATGCCTGCCGCCCGCCGTGCACGAGTTCTTCGACCGCCTGACCAACGACGCGCTGCGGTCCGATGGCGCGCTGCGCGAAGCCGGCCAGGAAGAACTGACCTCCCCGGGCGGCCCGCGTACCTTGCGCAGCAAGACGCTGGTGTTCCACAGCAGCGATCCACGCTCGCGCTATGTGCTGCTCATCGCCGACGACATCACCGACGAAAACGCCGCCCATGCCCAGGTGCGCTACATGGCGCATCACGACACCCTGACCGGCATCCCCAACCGCCGACTCTTCCGCGAACAACTGCTCAAGGCGCTCAACCCCGACTACCCCGCACGCACCGCCGCCGTGCTGTGCCTGGACCTGGACAACTTCAAGAGCGTCAACGACACCCTGGGCCATCAATACGGCGATGAACTGCTGCGCCAACTGGCCCGCCGCCTGGCCAAGAACCTGCGCGAGCAGGACACGCTGGCACGCCTGGGGGGTGACGAATTCGCCGTGGTGCTGCCCGGCGTGGAGAAAACCGATGATCTGCGCCAGATGGCGCAGCGCCTGATCGACGCGGTGCGCGAGCCATTCCAGGTGGACGGACACACGGTGCCGGTCAGCGTCAGCATCGGCATCGCCACGGCCAGCGCGCAGGAATGCAGCGCCGACCACTTGCTGCGCTACGCCGACATGGCGCTGTACGAAGCCAAACGCAACGGCCGTAACTGCCTGGCGTTCTTCCAACCCGAAATGGAGGCCGCCGCGCTCAAGCGCCACGAAATGGAAATGGACCTGCGCCAGGCGATCCTGTCGCATCAGCTGCACCTGCACTACCAGCCCATCAAGGACATCAGTCACGTCCGCACGGTGGGGCGCGAGGCGCTGATGCGCTGGCAGCACCCGGTAAAGGGGCTGATCATGCCCAACGACTTCATCTTCATCGCCGAGGAAACCGGGCTGATCCACGAGCTGGGCGCTTTCACGCTGCATGAGGCCTGCCGCGAGGCCATGACCTGGGCACCGCACGAGACCGTGGCGGTCAACCTGTCGCCCACCCAGTTCACCAACAATGCACTGGTCTCGCTGGTGGAATCCGCCCTGGCCACGTCGGGCCTGCCGGCCAGCCGCCTGGAACTGGAAATCACCGAATCGGTGCTGCTGGCCAATTCCGAGGCCAACCTGAACACGTTGAACCGCCTCAAGCAGTTGGGCGTGAAGGTGGCGCTGGACGACTTCGGCACGGGCTACTCGTCGCTGGGCTATCTGCGCAGCTTCGAGTTCGACAAGATCAAGATCGACAAATCGTTCACGCAGGACGTCGAGTCCAGCAAAGAGGCGCTGGCGATCATCCGCGCCATCAATGGCATCGGCCGCAGCCTGGATATCCCGACCACGGCCGAGGGCGTCGAAACCGAAGCCCAGCTGGAACGCCTGACGCAGGAAGGCTGCTCGCACTTCCAGGGCTACCTGCTGGGCCGGCCGGTGTCGCACGAGACGCCCGACGCCCCCCCTGCGACCCAGGCCCTGTCAGCACGGAAAGGAGCCTCGCGCAGGCCCTAGTCCTTGAGCACCACCTGGCTGGCCCGGGCTGCGGCCTGGCGGCCACGCACCAGCTCGAACAGGTTCTTGGGATCGGCCAGGCGCGGCGCCACTTCGACCCGTACGCCGATGCCGTGCTTGACCGCGCTGTCGCGCAGCCAGCGCAACGCCGAGAAGTCTTCCAGCGCGAAGCCCACTGAATCGAACACCGTGATTTCCTGCGCGTCGCGGCGGCCTGCGCTTTGGCCGGTCAGCACGCGCCACAGTTCGGTCACCGCGAAATCCGCCGGCATCTGCTGCAGATCGCCTTCGATGCGCGTCTGTGGCTCATATTCGACGAACACCGAGCCGGCGCGCAGCACATCCGCATGCAGTTCGGTCTTGCCGGGGCAGTCGCCGCCCACCGCATTGATGTGCATGCCCGGCTCGATCATGTCGACCGTCAGGATGGTGGCGTAGGCCTTGTCGGCCGTCACGGTGGTCACGATATCCACGCCCTTGACCGCGGCTGTGGTGCTGTCGAAACGCCGCAGGTGCAGGCCCGGCACGTTCGCCAGGTTGCGCGCCAGCTTGTCGGTCGCGGCCGGATCCACGTCGTACAGGTGCAAAGTGTCGATGCCCAGGATGTGATGGAACGCCAGCGCCTGGAACTCGCTTTGCGCGCCGTTGCCGATCAGCGCCATGGTGCGAGAACCCGGACGAGCCAGGGCGCGGGCGGCCAGTGCCGACGTGGCGGCGGTGCGCAGCGCGGTGGTCAGCGTCAGTTCGCTGATCAGCAGCGGCTCGCCGGTGTGGACCTGCGCCAACGCGCCAAAGGCCATCACCGTGCTCAGGCCCGCCAGCGGATTGCCCGGATGGCCGTTGACGTACTTGAAGCTGTACAGGTCGCTGTCGGCGGTGGGCATCAATTCGATCACGCCGGTATCGGAATGGCTGGCCACGCGGGCGCTTTTATCGAACTCCTGCCAGCGCAGGTAATCGGCCAGCAGATAGTCCAGAAGGTCCTCGAAGACCTTGCGCGGGCCCTGTGCGGCCACGATCTTCGCGACGTCGGTGGTAGTGAGCAATGTCGTCATTATTTTCCCCTGTTGTATCGATAGGGAAATTCTGGCCGATGGCCAGGTCAATGCCTAGCGCCCACTTTCCACACAAAATGCAAGGAACCTGCCATTGTGGCAACGGCCAATGCCACTTGTCGCAATTCGGCCCGGACAATGGCCTGAAACGGCGTTATTGGGCCTTCTGGCCGGCTCTGGCCTTCGAATTTGTGCCTGCTTTGGCCTGCTTGAGGCTTTCGCACAGCTCTGCCGGCAGGTGTTCGCGCATGGTCTCGATGAAACGCCGCAGGCGGGCCGGTTGCAATCGCGACGGGGCATAGACCAGGTGCACCGGTAAAGGCGCAGCCTGCCAGTCAGGCGCCAGCAGCACCAATTGGCCGCTGGCCAACTCATCGCGCAGCGCCCACGCCGAGGCGATGCCCACTCCCAGGCCCAGCACTGCCGCCTTGCGCAGCGCATACAAGCCATCGGTGGACAGGCGCGGCTGGATATCGAAACACGCCACTTCGCCGGTCTGCGAATGCGTCAGGCAGACTTCGTCGCGGTAGAACGTGCGCAGCGCCAGCCAGGGCAGGCGAGCCAGCTCGGCAGGATGTTGCGGCACGGGGCCGCCCGCCAGCAAGGACGGCGCCGCCATGACGCTGCGAGGCACCTCGCCCAGCTTGAGCGCGACCACGGAAGGGTCCGACACCGGCCCGACCTTGATCGCACAATCGATGTTTTCCGCCACGAAATCCGGCACCCGGTCATGCAGCAGCCATTCCACGCGCATGCCTGGGTACTGCTGCAGGTACTTGGCCAGGGGCTCCATGAACTGGTTCTGTCCGAACGCGTGCGGGGCCACCACCCGCAGCGTCCCGGCCAATTCCTCGCCCGCGCCCCGCACGTCATTTTCGAACGATTGCCAGGTGGCCATCAACGCTTTCGCGCGTTCATAGCCGCGCTGGCCGTCGTCGGTCAGCCGGATGGCGTGGGTGGAGCGCTGCAACAGGCGGACCCCCAGGGTGCGCTCCAGCAATTGCAACCGGCGACTGACCGTGGGCTGGGTGGCGCCCAGTTGCAGGGCGGCGGCCGAGAGGCTGCCTGCCTCGACGATGCGCACGAAGGTCTCGACCAGCAGCATGCGGTCAGTGCCGGCAGCCGAGGCGAAATGGGAAAGGGCGGACTTGGTCATACGCCGATCGTATAACGGATCTACCCCGGCGACGGCTACCCAAGGGGCCCGCAGGCGAGCAGAATCTGCCCCATTCGCACGTTGCAGTGCATCATTCCGAACGGATTTCTCATGCCCCCCGACGCTCACACCCCCACCGCTCCCCAGGAACTTTCCGCCCGGCTCGTGCTGTTGCTGGCCATTGGCGCCGGCCTGGCGGTCGCCTCGCTGTATTACAACCAGCCCATGCTCGGTATTCTGGGCACCGACCTGCACGCCAGCGCCGCCGAGCTGGGCTGGATTCCCACGCTGACCCAGCTTGGTTATGCGTTTGGCATATTGGCGCTGGCGCCCCTGGGCGACCGCTACAACCGCAAGCGCATCGTGCTGATGAAGGTCGCCGCCCTGGCCGCGGCCCTGCTGTTGGCGGCCCTGGCGCCGTCGGCCGGCGTGTTGCTGGCGGCCAGCTTCGCCATCGGCCTGTCGGCCACCCTGGCGCAGGACATCGTGCCCGCCGCCGCCACGCTGGCGCCGCCAGCCCATCGGGGCCGTATCGTCGGGACGGTGATGACCGGCCTGCTGCTGGGCATCCTGCTGTCGCGCGTGATCAGCGGCGTCGTGGCGCAGCAGCTCGGCTGGCGCGCCATGTTCCTGGCGGCCGCCGCGTCCATCCTGGCGTTGGGCGTGGCCCTGTGGCGCGGCCTGCCCGCCTTCGCGCCGACCACGCAGTTGCCCTACACCGAGTTGCTGCGTTCGCTGGGCAGGCTATGGCGCCAGCACGGCGAACTGCGCCGCGCTGCCATCGCGCAGGGGCTGCTGTCGTTGGGCTTCAGCGCGTTCTGGTCGACGCTGGCCGTGATGCTCCATGGCGAACCGTTCCACCTGGGCTCGGCCGCAGCCGGCGCGTTCGGCCTGGCCGGTGCCGCCGGCGCCCTGGCGGCCCCGCTGGCCGGGCGCTATGCCGACCGGCGCGGCCCTCATGCCGTCAGCCGCCTGGGCGCCGCGCTGACCGCCCTGTCTTTCGCGGTCATGGCCCTGCTGCCGCTGCTGTCGCCCGAATCCGGCCTGTGGCTTCTGGCGGCCAGCACCATCGGCTTTGACCTGGGCATCCAGGTGGCGCTGATCGCGCACCAGAGCATCGTCTACGGCATCGATCCGGCCGCTCGCAGCCGCCTGAATGCCGTGCTGATGGTCAGCGTGTTCATCGGCATGGCGGCCGGCGGCGCGCTGGGCAGCCTGGCGCTGGCGAACTGGGGCTGGACGGGCGTGACGGTGGTGGCCACCGTGGCCGCGGTCGGCGCGCTGATGCTGCGCGTGCTGCCGGGCCGGCTGCGCCTGCGCCGCCGCGCCGGTTGCCCGGCGTGATGACGCCCTGACGCCGCACGATAAAAACGGGGCGGGCCCACAGCGCGGCGGCAACGCAGCGCTGTGG
>NZ_JCBANA010000124.1:0-8214 GCF_059760725.1 Achromobacter sp. 1014246743 | reverse complement strand
GCCCCTCGGGGCAGCCGTTTTTCGTTGCACGAAGCCGGATTACTTGGCGTCGGGCTTGACCGAGGTGGCCAGCGTGAACTGGTCGCGGCGGCCTTCGTAGGTGATGCCCTTGCGGAAGGCCCAGATGCTGCTTTCGAAGTGCAGCGGGATCAGCGGCACGTTGTCCAGTGCGATCTGGGTGGCTTCCTGCAGCAGCTTTTCACGCTTGGGCGCGTCCACCGTCACGATGGCCTGCTTGTAGACCTTGTCGAAGTCGGCGTTGGTGAAGCCGCCGTAGTTGCTGGTGCCCAGGCTGTTGGGCGAGTCGAGCGAAGCGACCCACAGCTGGAACAGCGCCGAGGCTTCGCCCGTTTCCGCCGGCCAGCCGCCCATCGAGAAGCTGAACTCGCGCTTGGCGCGCTTGGGGAAGTAGATCGAGGCGGTCATGGCGTCGACGTTGGTCTTGATGCCGACGCGGGCCAGGTACTGTGCCACGGCCTGGGCAACCTGGCCGTCGTTGACGTAACGGTCGTTGGTCGACGACAGCGTCAGCTCAAAGCCGTTGGGGTAGCCGGCTTCGGCCAGCAGCTTCTTGGCGCCTTCGGGGTCGTACTTGATTTCGGGGGCCTTGGGCAGCGCGCCGAACATGCCGTCGGGCATGTATTGGTAGGCCGGGGTGGCCATGCCGTCCATGATGCGGGCGGTGATGGTCTTGCGGTCGATGGCCATCGAAATGGCCTTGCGCACGCGCAGGTCCTGCAGCGGGTTCTTGCCGTCGGCGGACTTCACGAACGGGCTCGGGTTGCGCGCCACGTCGGGCTGGAAGAACACCAGGCGGGTCGAGGGCGTGGCCACGAAACCGAACTTGGGGTTGTCCTTCAGGCGTTGCAGGTCGCGCGCGGCCGGGTTTTCGATCATGTCGAAGTCACCCGACAGCAGGCCGGTCAGGCGCGGGCCCGCGGACGGCACAGGCACGAACTTCACTTCCTTCCAGTAGGGCTTGGGGCCCCAGTAGTTTTCGTTGCGCACCAGTTCGATGCCGGTGCCCTTGACGTAGGACTTCAGGGTGTACGGGCCGGTGCCGATGGCGTCCTTGCCGTTGTTGAAGTCAGCCACCGTCGGCCACGGGCCGGTCACGCCGCAACCCTTCTTGGGATCGAACGTCAGCTTGCCGTGCTCGACGATGCCGTTCCAGACGATCGGCAGCGAGCGCGCCAGTTCGGCGGGCATCAGCGGGAAGGGCGCGCCGGTCTTGATGATGACGGTGTGCGCATCCGGCGTCTGCACGTCGGTGATCAGCTTGGTCGTGTCCATGTAGGACTGCGACACGTTGGTCTCGTTGTTCAGCGTGCGGCAGATGGTGAACAGCACGTCTTCGGACGTGAACGGCTTGCCGTTGGAGAACTTGACGTCGTCGCGCAGCTTGAATTCCCAGGTCAGGTCATCCAGGTTCTTCCAGGACGTGGCCAGCGCGGGCACCAGCTTCATGTCGGCGCTGCGGCCCACCAGCGAGCTGTAGACGTGCGCCGAGAAGGCGTCGTTCTGCGTCATCTTGTGGTAGTGGGGGTCGGCCGAGGTGGGTTCGGCGGACAGGCCGATCTTCAGCGTCTGGGCCTGGGCAGCGGCCAAGGGAATGGCGGCGGCCACAAGGGCCAGGGTGGTGCGCAACTTCATGGTGACAACTCCGGATGGGGAACGAACCGGATCGTGCAGGCGGGGGGAACAGCGAGGGGGCCAACCGGGAAACAGGACGTCGGCCGGGGGGGCTTGCGGTGTTTTTGGCGCCAGCACGACGGCAAGGGGCCGATTATCGGTAGGGGCTTCGCGCGCTGTCAATGCGCGCCGGGTCGACGCTAGGGTAAACGCCGAGAGGGGCAACGCCGGTGCGGCGGCGCCCAAAATGCCAATCGCCCCAGTGCGAGGCGGTCCCGCTTCGGGACGGCTTCGCGCTGAGGCGACAGGGAATCTTGCTACGGTATTGCGTGGCAGAGGGCGTCGCGGGGGCCCCGCAAGTGGGGCCGGCGCGGCGCGATGGCGTCCGGTGGGGGGAAGGGCTTGGAAGCCCCGGGCGCCGGGATCGACACAACTGGCGCCGCGTGGGCGGCGGGCGTTGCGTCTACAGCACGCTGGGTGAAATCGCGGGAGATCGGTCGCGATTCAGCCCGGCGCGGCTGTTCTTACCACTGCGAGCCGGAGAAGCGCGAGCTGGCGGCGCGGGCCTTGTTCATCGATTCGTTGACTTCGTCGATGAAGGCGAACACGCCAGCGACGGCGGCGGCGATTGCCTGGCCGGCCTTCTTCAGGTTGGTCAGCGGGTGGGAATTCGGTTGGTTCTCGAGAGCGCCGCGGAGCAGGTCACGCTCCAGCGCGTCGGTCAGGCGGGCAGTGTGGTTCAGGGTCAGTTCGCTCATGGTTTGCTCCAGTCCGTTTCGTCTTGGTGAAAACCATTATAGGGAAAACCCTAAATCGAACGCAATGTGTTTTTAGGGGAAAACCCTAGTATGTTGTAAAAATGTTTTTTGCCGCAGGGACTTAGCCAGGCCAGCCAGGGCATCAGCCGCCGTTGCGCAGGCGCCGGGCGGCATCCGCCAGCTCGCCCGCGGTCAGTCCGATCGGGCCGATGCCCTGGGCAACCAGCGTGTCGGCGGCGGCTCCGTGCAGCCAGACCGCCCCGGCCACGGCCTGGTCCAGGGGCAGGCGCTGCGCCAGCAGCGAACCGAGCAGGCCAGCCAATACGTCCCCGGTTCCTGCCGTGGCCAGCCCCGGGTTGCCGCTGGTGTTGCGACGCCAGGCGCCGTCCGGGTTGCAGACGATGCTGCCGGCGCCTTTCAGCACCACCCACGCTGCGTGGCGCCGCGCCAAGGCCTGGGCGGCGGCCGGTCGGTCGGCCTGGACGTGGGCGGTGTCCGTGCCGAGCAGGCGGGCCGCTTCGGCCGGGTGCGGGGTCAGCACCACGGGGCCATCGCCCCAGTTGGGCTGCACGGCGCCCTGGGCCAGCAGGTTCAGGCCGTCGGCGTCCAGCACCAGCGCGGCGCCCTGGCGCAGCACGAACAGTTCGGACAGGGCATTGGCCGCCTCGATGCCCGTGCCGATGCCGCAGCCAGCCACCCAGGCGGTGACGCCCCAGCCGCCTTCCAGCAGCGAGCGTGCATCGCGCAGCATCAGTTCGGGTTGCAGGGGGTCGCAGGCCAGCGGCGCGCTCTCCTGGGCAAAGCCCACCAGCACCTTGCCGGCGCCGGCCTTCAGGGCCGCGCGGGCCGCCAGCAGTGCCGCGCCCTCCATGCCGCGCCCGCCGCCCACCACGCCAACAGTGCCGAAACTGCCCTTGTGGGTGTCCTGGCCCCGCGGGGCGAACAGGGCGGGCAGGTCGTCGCGGCGGATCTCGCGGGCAGGAGCGATGGTGGGGGTGTTCATGGGCTGAGGTTCCTGGTCAGGGTGGCCGTGGTGGCGCATGCCGTATCCACTATAGTGCCCAAAAACGCGCGGCCTTTCGCCCGCGCCACCGGAGAAGACAATGACCGACATCACGCTGGAACACTATTCCGCCTATGAATCCCTGAAGCTGCGCCGGCATCCCAACGGCGTGCTGGAACTGATCATGGGGTCCAAGGACGGCAAGCCGGGCAAGCTGTCCACGGCCGATGACCGCATGCACCGCGAACTGGCCGACATCTGGCGCGACATCGATACGGACCCGGACACCCGGGTGGTGGTGATCCGCGGCGAGGGCAAGGGCTTTTCCGGCGGCGGCGACCTGGATCTGGTGCAGCAGATGGCCGATGACTTCGACGTGCGCACCCGCGTGTGGCGCGAGGCCCGCGACCTGGTCTACAACATCATCAATTGCAGCAAGCCCATCGTGTCGGCCATGCACGGCGCCGCGGTGGGCGCGGGCCTGGTGGCCGGCCTGCTGGCCGACATCTCCATCGCCGCGCGCGACGCCCGCATCATCGACGGCCACACCCGTCTGGGAGTCACGGCCGGCGACCACGCCGCCATCGTCTGGCCGCTCTTGTGCGGCATGGCGCGCGCCAAGTACTACCTGATGCTGTGCGAAACCGTCACGGGCGAAGAAGCCGAACGCATCGGCCTGGTGTCCCTGTGCGTGGACGAGGCCGAACTGATCGGCCGCGCCTTCGAAGTGGCCAACCGCCTGGCGGCCGGTTCGCAGACCGCCATCCGCTGGACCAAGTATTCGCTGAACAATTGGCTGCGCATGGCCGGCCCCACGTTCGATACATCGCTGGCGCTGGAATTCATGGGCTTTGGCGGCCCGGACGTGCGCGAAGGCGTGCAGTCGCTGCGCGAACGGCGGGCGCCGAATTTCCGGCCGGATTCGCCGTTCTGAACCCTATTTCTTGAAGAACGCTGCGAAGGCGGCCTGCGCCTCTTCCGTCTGGAGCCGGGCGCGGAACTGCTGCGCCTCGTAGTCCAGCGTTTCCTGGATAGCCTGGCGGTCCGGGCGCTTGAGCATGGCTTTGGTCAGGCGCAGCGCCGCGGGCGGCTGCCTGGCCAGGCTGGCCGCGGTGTCCTGGGCAGCCGCCAGCGCCTGGCCCTTGGCCGTGACGGCGGTGGCCAGGCCGGCGTCGCAGGCCTCTTGCGCCGAGAACGCCTTGCCTTGCAGCAGCCATTCGGCGGCGCGGCGGGCGCCGGCCAGACGCGGCATCAGCAGGCTGGATGCGCCCTCGGGGCACAGGCCCAGCGCCACGAAGGGCATGCGCAGCGTGGCGCCTTCGCCGATGTAGACGAAATCGCAATGCTGCAGCAGCGTCACGCCGATGCCGATGGCGTAGCCTTCGACTGCGGCGATGATGGGCACATCGGCCTGGGTCAGCGCGCGCAGGAACGTCAGGCCGGCGCTGTCGCCGGCGCCGCGCTCCGCCTGGAAGTCGCGCAGGTCGTTGCCGGCCGTGAAGTGTTCGCCCGCGCCGGCCAGGATCACCGCGGACACCGAGGGGTCCGCGGCGGCTTGCGAGATCTGCGCCGTCAGCGCGGCATAGGTGGCGGTGTCCAGCGCGTTGCGGCGGTCCTGGCGATCGATCACCAGCGTCAGCACCGCGCCTTCGCGGGAAACCTTCAGGCCGGCGCTCATGCGTAGGTCCTGCCTGCCAGTTGTTCCTTGGCCTTGGCATACTCCTGGCGCAGCGTGTCGACGATCTGCCGCGTGGGCTGCACGCTGGCGATGCCGCCCACGCCCTGGCCGGCGCCCCAGATGTCTTTCCAGGGCTTGACGCGGCTGGAGCCGAAATTGGACGCGCCGCTGTCGGGCTGGGGCAGGTTGGCGGGGTCGAGCCCGGCGGCCGTGATGCTGGCCTTCAGGTAGTTGCCCGGGATGCCGGTAAAGAACGGGGTGTAGAGAATGTCGGACGCGCTGGCCTCCACGATGGCCGACTTGTAGCCGTCGCTGGCGTTGGCTTCGTCGCTGGCGATGAAGCGCGTGCCCATGTAGGCGAAGTCGCAGCCCATGGCCAGCGCGGCCAGCACGTGTTCGCCGGCCGTGATGGCGCCCGACAGGATCAGCGGGCCGTCGTAGAAGCGGCGTACTTCGGACACCAGCGCGAACGGGCTGAGCGTGCCGGCATGGCCGCCCGCGCCCGCGCACACCAGGATCAGGCCGTCGACGCCCGCTTCCAGCGCCTTTTCGGCGTGGCGGATGGTGGTGACGTCGTGGAACACCTTGCCGCCCCAGTCGTGCACGCCTTTGACCAGGTCGCCGGGCGCGCGCAGGCTGGTGATGATGAGCGGCACGCGGTGGCTGGCGCACACGGCCAGGTCCTGTTCAAGCCGGTCGTTGGACTGGTGGATGATCTGGTTGACGGCGTACGGGGCCACGGCGGCGCCGGGGTGGGCCTCGCGGTACGAGGCCAGGCCGGCTTCGATTTCGTCCAGCCAGTCGGTCAGGAGGCTCTGGGGCCGCGCGTTCAGCGCCGGAAACGAACCGACGATGCCGCTCGTGCATTGCGCAACGACCAGTTTCGGGTTGGACACGATGAACATGGGGGCGCTGATGACCGGCAGGGACATCTGGCCATACAAATCAGTCACTAGTGAGTGGGGCATAGCGTCGTCGCGTGAAGTTTCGGGGAATCGCGCAAGGGTGGCTTGAGCGGCGGGAACGGATGTGCCTATAATTACCTACCGACCGTCCGGTAATTAATTAATCTTTATTTAACGGCAAGCGCCGAACTGCTGTCAATGGAAGGGACCCTACCAATGGTCCGCTATTGAAGAAGCCGGCGCCGCCCCACCAGGCCCCTTCATGCCGACCTCTGCTGCCCCAGCTTCCAAACGTGCCCGCGCCGGCCGGCCGCCCACCATGGCGGCGCCGCGCGAACGCATCCTGGCCGAAGCCGCGAAGCTGTTCGCGCGCAGCGGCTACGACGGCAGTTCGGTGTCGGACCTGGCCGCCGCCATCGGCGTGTCCAAGGCGGCGATCTACCACTACTTCACGACCAAGCAGGACATCTACGACGCGATCATCCTGGCGGTGCTGAACGGCCTGACCCAAAGCGTGGGGCAGGACGTGGCGCGGGCCGAGGGCGCGGCCGACCGGCTGCGGGCGTTCATGGTGGGCCACGCGCGCTATTTCGAGCAGCACCACGCGGAGTTCGTGACGATGCTGATCGGCTATTCGGGCATGGCGCTGCCCGAACGCGAAGACGCGGCGCGTCTGCGTGACGGCTACGAGAAGCGGCTGCGCGAGGTGATCGCGCAAGGCGTGGCGGATGGCGCCTTCCGCGCGCTGGACGTGCCGGCCACGGGCCGCGCGGTGCTGTCGATGCTGAACTGGATGGTGCGCTGGTACAAGCCCGGCCAGGGCGACAGCGCCGAGACGATCGCCGCCGGCTATTTCGATTTACTGGTTGGCGGCCTGCGCGCCTGAGCGTGGCCGCCCCACACCCTGAGAGACCCTGATCATGGCCCTGGATACCGAAACCCTGACCCTGTTGCTGGACGCCGTGCGCCGCTTTACGCACGAACGCCTGATCCCCGCCGAAGACGAGCTTGCTGCCAGCGGCCAGGTGCCGCCGGACATCGTGGCCGAGATGCGCGAGCTGGGCCTGTTCGGCCTGTCGATTTCGCCGGACTACGGCGGCCTGGGCCTGACGATGGAAGAAGAGGTGCGGGTGGTGTTCGAACTGGGCCAGACGTCGCCGGCATTCCGCTCGCTGGCGGGCACGAACATCGGCATCGGTTCGCAGGCGATCGTGCTGGCCGGTACGGACGAGCAACGCGCACGCTACCTGCCGCGCCTGGCCAGCGGCGAGCTGATCGGTTCGTTCGCATTGACGGAGCCGGACGCCGGCTCGGATGCGATGGCGCTGCGCCTGTCGGCGGAGCGAGACGGCGACCACTATGTGCTGAACGGCACGAAGCGCTACATCACGAACGCGCCGATCGCGGGCCTGTTCTCGGTGATGGCACGCACGGCCCCGGAACGCCGCGCGGCGTCGATCTCATGCTTCCTGGTGGAAGCCGGCACGCCGGGCCTGATCATCGGCAAGCCAGACAAGAAGATGGGCCAGGCGGGCGCGCTGACCAGCGATGTGGTGTTCGACAATTGCCGGGTACCGGCGTCGGCGCTGCTGGGCGGCGAGGAAGGCAACGGCTTCAAGACGTCGATGCGGGTGCTGGACAAGGGCCGCCTGCACATTTCGGCGCTATGCGTGGGCATTGCAGACCGCCTGCTGCGCGACGCGGTGCAATACGCCATGGACCGCAAGCAGTTCGGGCAGCCGATCTCTGAATTCCAACTGATCCAGGCAATGATTGCCGATAGCCAGGCAGAGCTGTACGCGGCACGCTGCATGGTGCTGGATGCCGCAAAGATGCGGGATCGCGGCGAGAACACGACGATGCAGGCGGCGTGCTGCAAGCTGTATGCGACGGAGATGGTGGGGCGGGTGGCGGATCGGGCTGTGCAGATTCACGGGGGGGCTGGGTATATGTCGGAATATGCGGTGGAGCGGTTTTATCGGGATGTGAGGTTGTTCCGGATTTTTGAAGGGACTACGCAGATTCAGCAGTTGGTGATTGCTCGGGAAGTGATCAAGGCTCAGGGGTAGTTTTTTTTGTTTGTTGCCTTGAGGTTTGTGTGACGAGTTGATCTTCGTAGGTCGTCCCTGGCGGCGGTGTCATGCGGGGCGGGCGCCCACGATTGCGGTCCGGAGCGTTCGCTCCGGACTGCCCCGTCGTCATCGTCGTCCGCCTTCGGCTCCCTTGTATCTTGAGCCC
>NZ_JCBANA010000123.1:0-8236 GCF_059760725.1 Achromobacter sp. 1014246743 | reverse complement strand
GCACGCTGACGGTTGACCAGAACGGCAACTGGACGTACGAACTGAACAACGACGACCCCAAGGTCCAGGCCCTGAAGGCGGGCGAAAAGGTCGTGGACACCATCACCGTCACCGTCGACGACGGCCATGGCGGCACCGTCACCCAGGAAATCAAGGTCACCGTCACCGGCACCAACGACACGGCGGTCGTGACCCCGAGCAAGCCGGGCGATGACCAAGGCAGCGTCACCGAAGACGGCACCCTGACCACCGGCGGCAAGCTGGACGTGACCGACAAGGACGCGGGCGAAGCGGTCTTCAATCCGCAGAACGGACTCCAAGGCGAACACGGCAAGTTCTCCATCGACGCCAACGGCAACTGGACGTACCACCTGGACAACGCCTCTTCCGCCGTCCAGGGGCTGGGCGCGGGCGAAACGCTGAAGGAGACCTTCACGGTCACCACGGCTGACGGCACCGAAAGCACCGTCACCGTCACGATCGAAGGCACCAACGACGATCCGAAGCTGTCCGGCAAGGTCGATGGTGCGGTGGCCGAAGACGGCACCGCCGTCGCCACCGGCAAACTCGACGTTGCCGACGTGGACGTGAACGACAAGCACACCTGGACCGTCAACAACGAGGGCAACGGTACGTACGGCAAGTTCACCGTCGACCAGAACGGCAACTGGAAGTACGAGCTGGACAACGCCAGCGACAAGGTGCAGGCCCTGAAGGGTGGCGAAAAGGTCACTGACACCATCACCGTGACGGTGGACGACGGCCATGGCGGCACGGCCACCGAGACCATCGTCGTCACCATCACCGGCACCAATGATGCCGCCGTGGTGACCCCGAGCAAGCCGGGCGACGACAAGGGCACGGTCAAGGAAGACGAAACCACCACGGCCAGCGGCAAGCTGAACGTGGCGGACAAGGACGCCGGCGAAGCCAGCTTCCAGGCCCAGGTCGACCACCCGGGCCAGTACGGCAAGTTCTCGATCGATGCCAACGGCAACTGGTCCTTCAAGCTGGACAACAACGCCGCCGCCATCCAGCAGCTGGGCGCCAAGGACAGCCTGACCGAGACCTTCACGGTCAAGACGGCCGACGGCACCACCAGCCAGGTGGTCATCACGATCAACGGCACCAACGACCTGCCGACCATCACCGGCCTCACCACCGGCAACGTCAAGGAAGACGGCGCGCAGACCACGACCGGCCAATTGACGCCACATGACGTCGACGCGACCGACAAGCACAGCTGGTCGTTCGACAACGTCGCCAACAGCGGCAAGGGCCAGTACGGCACCTTCACGCTCGACCAGAACGGCAAGTGGACCTACGTGCTGGATAACGACAGCGCCAAGGTCCAGGCCCTGGCCGACGGCCAGAAGGTCACCGACACCATCACGGTACTGGTGGACGACGGCAACGGCGGCAAGGCCACCACCACCCTCGTCATCGACATCACCGGCACCAATGATGCCGCCGTGGTGACCCCGAGCAAGCCGGGCGACGACAAGGGCACGGTCAAGGAAGACGAAACCACCACGGCCAGCGGCAAGCTGAACGTGGCGGACAAGGACGCCGGCGAAGCCAGCTTCCAGGCCCAGGTCGACCACCAGGGCCAGTACGGCAAGTTCTCGATCGATGCCAACGGCAACTGGTCGTTCAAGCTGGACAACAACGCCACCGCCATCCAGCAGCTGGGCGCCAAGGACAGCCTGACCGAAACCTTCACGGTCACCACGGCCGACGGCACCACCAGCCAGGTGGTCATCACGATCAACGGCACCAACGACCTGCCGACCATCACCGGCCTGGCCACGGGCAACGTCAAGGAAGACGCCACCCTCACCACCGTGTCGGGCCAGCTGGCCAAGCACGACGTCGACGCGACCGACAAGCACACCTGGTCCGTCAACAATGAGGGCAAGGGCACCTACGGCACCTTCACCGTCGACCAGACGGGCAAGTGGACCTATGTGCTGGACAACGACAGCACCAAGGTCCAGGCCCTGGCCGAAGGCCAGAAGGTCACCGATACCATCACGGTCACGGTGGACGATGGCAACGGCGGCAAGGCCACCCAGACCATCGTCGTCAACGTCACCGGCACCAACGACGCCCCGACGCTGAGCGGCGCCACCACCGGCAACGTCAAGGAAGACGGCGGGCTGACCGCGACCGGCCAGCTGACGAAGTCGGATGTCGACACGAACGACACCCACACCTGGTCCGTCAACAACGACGGCAAGGGCACCTATGGCACGTTCACGGTCGACCAGAACGGCAAGTGGACCTACGTGCTGGACAACGGCAGCGCCAAGGTCCAGGCCCTGGCCGAAGGCCAGAAGGTCACCGACACCATCACCGTCACCGTGGACGACGGCCATGGCGGCACGGCCACCAAGACGATCGTCATCGATATCACCGGCACCAACGACGCCGCCGTCATCACCCCCAGCACGCCGGGGGCCGACAAGGGCACCGTCAAGGAAGACACGATCGACACGGCCAGCGGCAAGCTGAACGTGACGGACAAGGATGCCGGCGAAGCGGTCTTCAAACCGCAGACCGACTTCCAGGGCCAATACGGCAAGTTCTCGATCGACGCCAACGGCAACTGGTCGTTCAAGCTGGACAACACCGCCGCCGCCGTGCAGCAGCTGGGCGCCAAGGACAGCCTGACCGAGTCCTACACGGTCACCACCGCGGATGGCACCACCAGCAAGGTGGTCATCACCATCAACGGCACCAACGACCTGCCGACCATTACCGGCCTGGTCACCGGCAACGTCAAGGAAGACGGCACGCTGACCACGAGCGGCCAGCTGACCAAGCAGGACATCGACGCCACCGACAAGCACACCTGGACGGTCAACAACGGCGGCCAGGGCACGTACGGCACCTTCACCGTCGACCAGACCGGCAAGTGGACCTATGTGCTGGACAACAACAGCGCCAAGGTGCAAGCCCTGACCGAAGGCCAGACGGTGAACGACGTCATCCGGGTCACGGTGGACGACGGCAACGGCGGCACCGCGTACAAGGACATCACCGTCACCATCACCGGCACCAACGACGTCGCCAAGATCAGCGGCCAGACCGGTGGCACGGTGATCGAAGACAATTCGCTGCTGACCTCGGGCAAGCTGACGGTGTCGGATGCCGACGCCGGCCAGAGCAGCGTCGTCGCCCAGACCAGCGTGGCGGGCAAGTACGGCACGTTCTCGATCGACGCCAACGGCAACTGGACCTACTCGCTGAACAACGGCCTGAAGGAAGTGCAGGACCTGCCCGCCGGCAAGGTGCTCAAGGAGAGCTTCGAGGTCACGTCCGCCGACGGCTCGGCCAAGCAGACCATCACGGTCGACGTGGTGGGCACCAATGATGCCCCGGTCGCCGCAGACAACGCGACCACCGTCAGCGCCGGTGCCGGCCATGCCTTCACCACGGCCGAGTTCAACTTCAATGACGGCGCCGAAGGCAATTCCCTGCAAAGCGTGATAATCACGCGCCTGCCGACCGACGGCACCCTGACCCTGAACGGCCAGCCCGTGACGGTGAACGCCGTGATCTCGGCGGCGGACATCGCCGCGGGCAAGCTGGTCTACACCCCGTCGGCCGCCGGCCAGGACACCTCGTTCGGCTTCCAGGTCCGTGACGATGGCGGCACCGCCAACGGCGGCAAGGACACGTCGGGCGAGTACAACTTCGCGCTCAAGACCAACAACTTCATCTCGGGCGACAACGACGGCAGCGGTACCGGCACCAAGCCGCCCATCAACGGCGGCAGCGGCGACGACGTCATCCTGGGCGACAAGGGCGGCACCGTCACCACGGTGGAGCCGGGCAAGAACTACAACATCGCGATCGTCGTGGATACCTCGGGCAGCATGGCGGACCCGTCGGGCACGAAGGGCCTGTCCCGCATGCAGTTGACGATCGACGCGCTCAAGAACCTGGCCAACAGCCTGAAGGGCCACGACGGCATCGTCAACGTGGCGCTGATCGGCTTCGAGTCATCGGCCAGCACCAAGTACACGGTCAACGGCCTGAACGCGAGCAACGTCAATGACCTGATCAAGGCCATCGAAAAGCTCAGCGCCAGCGGCGGCACGAACTACGAAGGCGCGTTCAAGGAAGCCCTGACCTGGTTCAACAAGCAGCCCTCGTCGTCCAACGGCAAGACGTTCGAGAACGTCACGTACTTCCTGACCGACGGCGACCCCACGTTCAGCAACAACGGCAGCAACGGCAGCGGCAACAGCACCGACTACCGTGACATGAAGGATGCCGTCGACGCCTTCAAGGGCCTGAGCGGCAAGAGCGCCGTCCACGCCATCGGCATCGGCACGGGCGTGAACGAGGGCTACCTCAAGTTCTTCGACAATTCCAGCGTCACCGGCACGGGCACCGTCTCGTTCCCGGGCGACTACTGGTGGAGCCCCAACCAAACCGTCACGGGTGCGGTCGGCCAGCCCCAGATCGTCAACACGTCCAAGGACCTGGCGGCCGCGCTGCAAGGCGGCTCGTCCAGCACGGACCCGGCCGCTGTCGGCAACGACATCATCAACGGTGGCGCCGGCAACGACATCATCTTCGGCGACACGCTGAACACCGATGGCAGCGTGCTGAACTGGAGCTCCGTGGGCGGCCGCCCAAGCGACCTGCTGCAAGGCTCGGGCCTGAAGGCGCTGCAAGTGTTCCTGGAAATGCGTGACGGGCATCCGCCGACCAACAGCGACCTGTACGACTACATCAAGGACCACCACGCCGACTTCAACCTGGCAGACGACCCGCGTGGCGGCAACGACACGATCCACGGCGGCACCGGCGACGACATCCTCTACGGCCAGGGCGGCGACGACATCCTGTACGGTGACGACGGCAACGACATCATCTACGGTGGTGCCGGCGACGACAAGCTGTACGGCGGCGACGGCAACGACCTGCTGCACGGCGGTTCGGGCAACGACACGCTGGAAGGTGGCAACGGCAACGACATCCTGATCGGCGGCAAGGGCGATGACACGCTCATCGGCGGCGCCGGCAGCGATACGTTCAAGTGGGAACTGGGCGACCAGGGCACCACCGCCAAGCCGGCCGTGGACACGATCAAGGACTTCGCGCTGGGCAAACCGGCGGATGGCGGCGACGTGCTGGACCTGAAGGACCTGCTGGTCGGCGAAAAGGACGGCACCCTGACCCAGTACCTGAACTTCCACAAGGAAGGCAGCAACACGGTCATCGACGTCAACACGCAGGGCAAGCTGGGCACGCAGGGCGCGGACCAGAAGATCGTGCTGGAGAACATCGACCTGACGCAAGGCGGGCAATTGAACAACCAGGCGATCATCAACGACCTGCTGCAGAAGGGAAAGCTGAACGTCGATCACAGCTAAGCCCGTCACCGTCCAGGGCCGCCCGCGGCCCTGGACGGTCCGAAGCACCGTGCGCGACGCGTTGGCTGCGCGGGGATTTTTTCCGGCTGACACCTGAATCACCCGGAAAAATGTGAAAATCCGTTTCATGCCATCAACCCGCCGTTTCCGCGTCACGCTGAACCTGTGCCGATGGGTTTTGCTTTGCCTGGCGTGCGGCTGGGGCGGCAGTTTCGCCCTGGAGATCAACGCCGACAAACTGCAAAGCCTGTCGGCCAGCCGCTATGGCGCCAAGGGCGCCAAGGCGGTGTCGAACTGGCTGCAATTGCTGCACACCCCGCCTCCCCCGCTTGAACGAGACAAGCTGACGGTGGCGAACGATTTCTGGAACCGTGCCCTGCTGTCGGGCGACGACATCACGATCTGGGGCAAGGACGACTACTGGGCCACCCCGCTCGAATCGCTGGGCAAAGGCGCGGGCGACTGCGAAGACTACGTCATCGGCAAGTATTTCACCCTGCTGTCCCTGGGCGTGCCGGCGAACAAGCTGCGTTTCATCTATGTGCGGGCACGGGTTGGCGGCCCGGCCAGCAGCAGCCAGATCGCCCACATGGTGCTGGGCTACTACGAAACCCCGAACGCGGTACCGCTGGTGCTGGACAGCCTGATTTCCACCATCCTGCCGGCGTCGCAACGGCGCGACCTGACGCCGGTCTTCAGCTTCAACGCCGACGGCGTATACGTCGACGGCAAACCCGCCGCACCGGTTGACCGCCTCAGCCGCTGGCGCGATCTACTTCAACGCATGGAACGGGAAGGCATACGCCCCTGATGTCCGGAACCAAGACTATGTCCATACTTCGACAGCTCCTGCTCAGCGTCACCCTCGCGATCATCGTGATCCTGCTGGGGACCCTGGCGCTCAGCGTCAACGCCGCCCGTGAATACCTGTCGGGCCAGTTGCAGGTGCAGAGCACCGATGCCGCCGTGTCGCTGGCGCTGTCGCTGTCGCAACCGGCCAACAACGACCCGGTGGTGCAGGAATTGCTGGTGTCGGCGCTGTTCGACGGCGGCCACTTTTCACTGGTGCGCCTGGCCGACCCTGAAGGCAAGGTGCTGATCGAACGCCAGGCCACGTCCGCGGGCGCCTCCGTGCCGCGCTGGTTCCAGGCGCTGGCGCCGCTGGATGCGCAATCGGCCTCGCACGCGGTCAGCGACGGCTGGCGCCAGATCGGCGAAGTCACGCTGGTGGCCAACGACGCCTATGCCTGGGAAGCCCTGTGGCGCAGCAGCCTGCGCATGATCGCGCTGGTGGTCGGCGCGGGCCTGATCTGGGCGCTGTTCGCCTTTGCCCTGGTGGGCTGGATCAAGAACCGGCTGCTGCGCGAGATCAGCGACCACGTCCGCAGCATCGGCCAGGACACGCCGCCACAGCAGATGCAGGCACGCGTGCCCGAATTGACCGACGTCGTGCAGGCGCTGAACCAGACCCGCGAGCGCGTCTACGCCAGCGTCGAGGAACAGAACGCCAAGATCGAATCGCTGGAACTGGAACTGAACCAGGACCCGGTCACGGGGCTGCCCAACCGCAAATACTTCGTCAATGAATTCCGCCGCGCGCTCGAAGCCGGCCCGGTCCAGGGCGGCTCGCCCGCACGTCCGCCCATCGATGGGGGCCATGTGCTGGTGTTCCGCCAGCGCGACCTGGCTGACCTGAACCGCCACATGCCGCGCGAGTTCATCGACCAGTGGCTGCGCGCCGCCTGCGAACGCATCCAGGCTTCGCTCAAGTCGCTGCACGTGGCCAATCCGCTGCTGGCCCGCCTGAACGGGTCCGACTTCGCGCTGCTGCTGCCGGGTTGCGCCGCGCCGCAGGCGATGATGATCGCCGAGCAGTTGCGCGCCGACCTGCATGCCTCGCGCATTCCCGTGGGCGAAGGCCACCTGTGCCGCTGGGCCCAGGCCATGGCCGACTACAGCCACGGCAACCCGGCCGGACCGGTGCTGGGGCGGCTGGACTTCGGCCTGATGCGGGCGGAAAGCGCCGGCAACGACCAGGTCGTCATCGCCGGCGCGGCCGATGCGCAATCCCCGTCCGAATCCGGCGAGCGCGCCTGGAAGGACGCCATCCTGTCGGCCCTGGAAGGCCGCCGCTTCGAACTGACGACCGAACCGCTGCGCGCTGCCGATGGCACCGTCCTGCGCAACGAAGCCATGCTGATGCTGCGCACGGCGCCCGACCAGGCTGCCATCCCCGCCACCCTGTTCATCCCCCCCGCCGTGCGGCTGGACCTGGTGGCCGATTGCGATCTGCAGGCCGTGGAACTGGGCCTGGACTGGCTGGCCGCCCACGACGGCGAACTGGCCCTGCGCGTGGCCCTGCCCTCGCTGCGCGGCCAGAAATACCTGCGCCAGCTGGCGCTGCTGCTGACCGAACACCGTGCGCTGGCCCGCCGCCTGTTCCTGGAAATCGACGCGCACGGCCTGGTGGAATGCCACGAACAGATCGCCGCGCTGGCGCGGGTGGCCTCGGAATTCGGCGCGCATATCGGCGTGCGCCGCCTGGCGCAGCAATTCGGCGCCGTGGCGCAGTTGCACACCCTGCCCCTGTCGTACGTCAAGCTGGGTGGCGGTTTCGTGGGCGGCATGTCGCAAAGCCCGGGCAGCCAGCAACTGACGGCATCGGTGCTGGAAACCGCCCGCAAGCTCAACATCGCGGTCTACGCCGAAGACGTGCCGGACAGCGAAACGCGCCGCATCCTGGCCGACCTCGGCATCACCGTCATGCGGGGCCCGGGCGTCAAGCAGCCCAACTAGGCCGGACAGTCGCAAAAAAAGGGCCACCGCGGACAACCGGCGGTCTCTTT
>NZ_JCBANA010000122.1:0-8288 GCF_059760725.1 Achromobacter sp. 1014246743 | reverse complement strand
TTATTTATGTGTAGGTCGGTATCGGAGACATACACATGCACCGTTTGACGGGACGGGTCAGATGGTATTAAGAGAGGGCCCACGGCCGGGGGGCGGGCCCCGCGCCGGCCGCTAGGCGCCGGCCGTGTCCTTCTGCGGCTGGGCGGCCGGCTTGAGCTCGCGCCGCAGGATCTTGCCCACGTTGGTGCGTGGCAGGTCGTCGCGGAACTCGACGTAGCGCGGCACCTTGTAGCCGGTCAGCTGGGTGCGGCAATGCGCGATCAGCGTTTCGGCGTCCAGGTTGGGATCCTTGCGGATCACGTACAGCTTGACGGCTTCGCCCGAGCGTTCGTCGGGCACGCCGATGGCTGCCACCTCGCGCACGCCGGGGTGCAGCGCGGCCGCGTCCTCGACCTCGTTGGGATAGACGTTGAAGCCCGACACCAGGATCATGTCTTTCTTGCGGTCGATCAGGTAGACGTAGCCGGTCTCGTCGACGTAGCCGATGTCGCCCGTGCGCAGGAAGCCGTCGGGGTACATCACCAGCGCGGTCTCGTCCGGCCGGTTCCAGTAGCCCTGCGTGACTTGCGGGCCGCGCACGCAGATTTCACCGGTTTCGCCCACGCCCAGTTCCTGGCCGTCGTCATTGCGGATGGACAGATCCGTGGACGGCACCGGCAGGCCGATGGACCCGGTGAACACCTGGACGTCCAGCGGGTTGATCGTGACGGCCGGCGAGGTTTCGGTCAGGCCATAGGCCTGCGCCAGCGACTTGCCGGTGACGGCCAGCCAGCGGTCCGCCACGGCGCGCTGCACGGCCATGCCGCCGCCCATCGTCAGCCGCAGCCGCGAAAAATCCAGCTTGGCGAATTCGGCATTGTTCAGCAGCGCATTGAACAGCGTGTTCACGCCGGTGAAGGCGCTGAACGGCACCTTGGCCATTTCCTTGACCAGGCCCGGAATGTCGCGCGGGTTGATGATGAGCAGGTTGCTGGCGCCGATCTTCATGAAGGTCAGGCAGTTCGCCGTCAACGCGAAGATATGGTAGAGCGGCAGCGCGGTGACGATGCATTCCTGCCCTTCCTTGACCAGCGGGCGCACCCAGGTATAGGCCTGGGTGACGTTGGCGGCCAGATTGCCGTGCGTGAGCATGGCCGCCTTGGCGACGCCCGTGGTGCCGCCGGTGTATTGCAGGCAGGCCAGGTCGTCCTGCGTCAAGCTCACTTCGTCGAACGGGGCGTCGCGGCCCGCGCGCAGCGCGTCGCCCAGCCGCAGCGCCTGGGGAATCGACCAGGCGGGCACCATGCGCTTGACCCGGCGCACCACGAAGTCGACCAGCCGGCCCTTGACGGGGCCGAGCAGTTCACCGATGGACGTGACCAGCACGTGTTCGACCGCCGTGTCGGGCAAGGCCTTTTGCAGCGTGGCGGCGAAGTTGTCGGCCACCACGATGGCGCGCGCGCCCGAGTCGGCCAGCTGGTGTTCCAGTTCATGCGCCGTGTACAGCGGGTTGCAGTTGACCACGATGCAGCCCGCGCGCAGCGCGCCGAACAGGCAGACCGGGTACTGCAGCAGGTTGGGCATCATCAGCGCCACGCGGTCGCCCTTGCGCAACCCGTTGGCATGCAGCCAGGCGGCGAAGTCGCGCGTCAGGCGGTCCAGTTCGCCGTACGTCAGCGACTTGCCCATGCTGATATACGCGGTCTTGTCGGCGAAGCGCCGGCAGCTGTCGCGGGCGATCGATACCAGCGTGGCCGCCGGGTCCAGGTCGATTTCCGCGGGCACGCCCGGCGGGTAGCTCTTTTGCCAGATTCGTTCCATCTTTACGGAGTTCCCAGTAGGGCTTTCTTCAGGGAAGACTGTGCCGGGTGGTCGCCCAGCCAGACCCGCAGCAGCGCGCGGGCAAAGGCCGGGTCGTCGATGCGGCCGCGCGGCTTGCCGTTGTCGGTGACCGAGATGCCGCGGGCATCGAAATCCAGGTCGATGACATCGCCTTCGCGGGCCGAGCCGATCTCGGCCATCAGGGCAGACAGGCGGCCGGCAGACCCTTGCAGGGCGGCGAGTTCCGCCTTGGGGGTATTGTCGCGCAATCCCTCCTGCAACGCGGCGTCCAGGCTCTTGCTGTCGACATCGCGCAAGAGTTGCAGCCGCATGCGGCGCGGTTCGTTGCTGTTGATCAAGGCCGCGGCGTCCTGGCTGCTGGCGCTGGCGTACAGCGCCGCGACATAGACCTTGACCACGAACTTGGTGCGCACGCCGGCGCCGTTCAGTACCAGCGTATGGCCGCCTTCGGACAACTGCGCCGGCACGCGCACGCCGGCCACGTCCAGGTCGGCGGCCAGCGCCGGGGCGCCTGCCAGGCAGGCGGCCAGGATAAGGCTCAGGGCGGTGGCTCGCCCTCCAGAGATGTCACGCATGGGTCTCCTCCAGTCGTTTTCTGCTTGTAGTACTTCTTGTCGGCGATGTAGATCGTGCGTTCCACGACGGCGTAGACGACGCCGTCCTTGTCCTTCAATTCCACGGTGTACGTCCGGGTGGTCTCGTGGTGCTGCGCAAGAATCCTGCGTATCTCCGCGATTTCTCCCGGCGGTAGCCGGAAGTCCACGTACAGCGTGGTGTAGGCGGGCTTGCGGTAGCGGATGGACGCCGCCTTGTCCCACACGATGTGGTCCGCGCCCAGCGCGGCCATCAGCATGGTGGGATGGGCGCCGTCGGTCACCGCGAACAGCGAGCCGCCGTACATGGACCCTACGATGTTGCGCGTGCGCCGCAGCAGCGGCAGCTTGATGCGGATGTGCTGGAAATCCGGTGACACGTGCAACACCCGGCCGCCGGTGGCGCGAAACGCCGGATGCAGGTTGAATCCCACCCGCATCAGGCGTGCGCGCCAGGCCGGCGATAGCCGTTTGAACCAATAGGGCTTCACCGGCTTACAGGGCCTCGAACAGGCCGGCCGCGCCCATGCCGGTGCCGATGCACATGGTCACCAACCCGTACTTGCCGCCGGTGCGGCGCAGGCCGTGGGTGAGCGTGGCGGTGCGGATCGCGCCGGTGGCGCCCAGCGGATGGCCCAGCGCGATGGCGCCGCCCAGCGGGTTGACCTTGGCCGGGTCGAGCTTGAGTTCGCGGATCACCGCCAGCGACTGGGCGGCAAAGGCCTCGTTCAGTTCGATCCAGTCCAGGTCTTCCTGGCGGATGCCGGCGCGGGTCAGCACCTTGGGGATGGCGGCCATGGGGCCGATGCCCATCACTTCGGGCGGTACGCCGGCCACCGCGAAACCGACAAAGCGCGCCAGCGGGCTGAGGTTGAATTCGCGCAGCACGCGCTCGGACACCAGCACCACGGCGGCGGCGCCGTCGGACATCTGCGAACTGTTGCCGGCCGTGACGCTGCCGCGCGCGGCAAACACCGGTTTCAGGCGCGCCAGCGCCTCGGCGGAACTGTCGGGGCGCGGGCCTTCGTCCACCTCGACCAGGCGGCGGGTTTCATGCACGTTGCCATCGGACCCGCCCGGCAGGCGGGTCACGACTTCAAACGGCGTCGTCTCGGCGCGGAAGTGGCCGGCGGCGATGGCGGCGCTGGCTTTCTGTTGCGAGGCCAGGGCGAAGGCGTCCTGGTCTTCGCGCGACACCTTCCATTGCTCGGCAACCTTTTCGCCGGTCAGGCCCATGCCGAAGGCCATGCCGATGTTCTCGGGGTTCGAGAAGATGGCCGGGTTCAGCGAGACCTTGTTGCCCATGATCTGCGGCATGGCGCTCATGGACTCGGTGCCCGAGCCGATCATGATGTCGGCTTCGCCGGTGCGGATGCGGGCGGCGGCGTCGGCCACGGCCTGCAGGCCCGACGCGCAGAAGCGGTTGACGGTGACGCCGGCCACGCTTTGCGGCAGGCCCGCCAGCAACAGCCCGATGCGCGCCACGTTCATGCCTTGTTCGGCTTCCGGCATGGCGCAGCCGGTGATGACGTCGTCGATCCTGCCGGCATCCAGCCACGGCGTCTGGGCCAGCACGCCCTTCAGCGCGGCGGCCAGCAGGTCGTCCGGCCGGGTGGTGGCGTAGGCGCCGTTGCGCTTGCCCACCGGCAGGCGCGTCGCGGCGACGATGTAGGCCTCTTGAATCTGCTTGCTCATGTCAATTCCTCAATTTCGCAGTGGCTTGCCGGTGTCGAGCGTGTGGCGGATGCGGGCTTGCGTTTCAGGCGTGCGCAAGAGCGCGACGAACTCCTTGCGCTCGACCGCCAGCAGCCATTCTTCGTCCACCTTCGCGCCGGTCTCGACCTCGCCGCCGCACAGGGCCACGGCGGCGCTGCGCGCCACGCGGTAGTCATGCGCGCTGATCATGCCGCCTTCGCGCATGTTGACCAGCACCATCTCGAAGTTGGCGATGCCGTTGCGGCCGGCGACGGGAATGTCCTTGAACTTCGGCGGCGGCACGTAGCCGGCGGTGGCCGCGGCACGCGCCTGGCCGATGGCCACGTAGAGCAGCTCGCCGGGGTGGAACAGCACGATGTCGTGTTCGCGGGCAAAGCCGGCGTCGACGGCCTCGCGCGCGCTCTTGGCGACCTGCGCCATCGCGATGGTCTGGAACACCGGTTGCAGGTAGGGGAAGACCTCGCCGGGCGTGGCGGTCCTGGCAGCCAGCGCGGCCGCGCGGCCGGCGAATTCCTTGCTGCCGCCGCCGGCCGGAATCAGGCCCACGCCGGCCTCGACCAGGCCGATATAGCTTTCCAGCGCCAGCACGCGGTGCGAGGCATGCATCAGGAATTCGCAGCCGCCGCCCAGCGCCATGCCCTGCACGGCCGCCACGGTGGGGATCTGCGCGTACTTGAACGATTGCGAGGTGCGCTGGAATTTCTCGACGGTGGCTTCCAGCATGTCCCATTGGCCGGCGGCGCAGGCTTCGGCCACCTGTTGCAGGTTGGCGCCCACGGCGAAGGGGGCGTCATGCCAGATCACCAGGCCGTCGAAGTCGCGTTCGGCGCGGGCGACGGATTGCAGGATGCCTTCCAGCACCTCGGCGCCCAGCGTGTGATTCTTGGACGTGACCGACAGGATGGCGATGCCGGCGTCCACCTCGGGCAGGTTCCACAGGCGCACGCCTTCGTTTTCCCAGACGGTGACGCCGCGATCGTCGGCGCCTTCGCCGAACACGCGCTCGGGGAACAGCTGGCGCCGGTAGACCGGCAGCGTCGAACGCGGATGCGGCGTGCCGCTGCGGGCGGAATACGAGCCTTCAGGCGTGTGCACGCCCTTGCGGTCGGGCTCCAGGGCCCAGGCCGGCAGCGGCGCGTCGCTCATGGCGCGGCCGGCCTTGATGTCCTCGGCCACGGCGCGGGCAATGTCCTGCCAGCCGGCGGCCTGCCAGGTTTCGAACGGGCCCTGCGCCCAGCCGAAGCCCCAGCGCATCGCCAGGTCCAGGTCGCGTGCGTTGTCGGCCACCTGGCCCAGCTGCACGGCGCTGTAGTGGAAGATGTCGCGAAACAGGCTCCAGAGGAACTGGGCCTGCGGGTGGCTGCTGGCGCGCAGCGCGGCAAAGCGCTTGGCCGGATCGCGTTCCTTGAGCAGGGCGGCGACTTCGTCGGCCAGCTTGCCGGCGCTGGGCCGGTAGTCTTGCGCCTTCAGGTCCAGCACCAGGATGTCGCGGCCCGCCTTGCGATAGACGCCGGCGCCGCTCTTCTGGCCCAGCGCGCCCTTGGATATCAACGCCGACAGCCACGCGGGCGGGGTGAAATAGCGGTGCCACGGGTCGTCGGGCAGGCCCTTGTCCATGGTGCCGATCACGTGGGCCAGGGTGTCCAGGCCCACCACGTCGGCGGTGCGGTAGGTGGCGCTCTTGGGGCGGCCGATCCTGGGGCCGGTCAGGGCATCGACCTCGTCAAAGCCCAGGCCCAGGCGCTGCGTGTGGTGAATGGCAGCCAGGATCGAGAACACGCCGATGCGGTTGGCCACGAAGTTGGGCGTGTCCAGCGCGCGGATGACGCCCTTGCCCAGGGTGGACGTGAGCCAGGTTTCCAGCTCGTCCAGCACGGCAGGCTGGGTGTGCGCGGTGGCGATGATCTCCACCAGCCGCATGTAGCGGGGCGGATTGAAGAAATGGATGCCGCAGAAGCGCTCGCGCAGCGAGGCGGGCAGGGCATTGGCCAGCGCGTCGATCGACAGGCCGGACGTGTTGGACGCGATGATGGCGCCAGGGGCGACGTGAGGGGCGATGCGCTCGTACAGCGCGGTCTTCCAGTCCATGCGCTCGGCGATCGCTTCGATGATCAGGTCGCAGCCGCGCAGGCGCTCGATGTGGTCGTCGTAGTTGGCCGGGGTGATGAGGGCCAGGCGGGCGGCGCCGGCCAGCGGCGCGGGCTCGAGTTTCTTCAGGCCGGCCAGCGCTTTCTTGACGATGCCGTTGCGGTCGCCTTCGGGCGCCGCCAGATCGAACAGCGTGACGGGCACGCCGGCATTGGCCAGGTGGGCGGCGATCTGCGCGCCCATGACGCCGGCACCCAGCACGGCGACGTGTTTGACGACGAACTTGCTCAAGGAAGTCTCCTGAAAATGCAGGCGGCAGGCGGGACCGGCCCGTCCGCCGCCCGGGGCAAGGCTAGAAGCGGGACGACAGTTGCAGGCCGAAGATGTGGCCGCTGCTGTCATAGGTGCCCGCGACGCGGCCCTTGGTCAGCTGGTTGCCGGACGTGGTGTCGATGTCCGTCTTGCGCAGGTACAGATAGGTGTAGCCCAGGTCGAGCGTGGTGCTCTTGGTGGCCTGCCATTGCACGCCCGTCGAGAACCAGTAGCGGTCGTTGTCGGGCAGCGAGGTCGGGCGGTCTTCGGCCTTGTGGACCGGCGACTGGTCGTAGGCCAGGCCGAATTTCCACTTCCAGTCGGGCGCGAACTTGTACGACGTACCCACGGCGATGCGCCACGTGTCGCGGAAGTTCAGCGGCAGGTCGTCATCGCGCGCGCCGGTGCCCGAGTTGCGGATCTTCAGGTCGGGAATGCTGCTCCAGCCCGTCCACGAGATGTCGCCCAGCAGTTCCCACTTCTCGTTGAGCTGGTGGGTGGCGCTGAGGATCAGGGTGTCGGGCAGGTCGACCGAGGCCTTGGCATCGAACGACACCGACTGGCCGGTGGGGCCGATGTTGTCGATGTCGGTATCGCCCTTGGCGGTGTGCTTGATCTTGGAACGGTACGACAGGCCGATGCGGGTGTCTTCGGTGGGTTGCAGCATGAAGCCCACGTTCCAGCCCCACGCGTCGCCCTTCAGGTTCAGGTCGGCATCGCCATTGGTGAAGAGGGTGCGTCCGCCGGGCAGCGCCACGGGCACGACCGTCTTCTTCTTGTAGTTGGCGTCGATGTGCTGCCAGTTCACGCCGAAGCCCATCGAGAACTTGTCGTTGACCTTGTAGGCGATCGACGGGTTGACGTTGATCGTCTTGATCTCGAACTTGTTCGAGTGGTACTGGCCTTCCCAGCCCTTGTCGTATTCGGTCATCAGGCCGAAGGGGGCGCCGACGCCCAGGCCGATGAACCATTTTTCGCTCAGTTGCCACGAGCCATACAGGTTGGGCACGACGCCCAGGTTGCCGGCATCGCCGCCGTCGCCGCCGGTGGGGCGGGTGCCGCCCAGCGCCGTGGGGTTGCGGCTGTTGCCGTTGTCCGAGAACTTGAAGGAGGGCTTGATCAGGTTGACGCCGCCCGAGACGTTGATGCCGGGCAGGTAGGTCATGCCTGCCGGGTTGTAGTAGATGATGCTGGCGTTTTCCGGATTTGCCGCCGAGCCCGCGTAGGCGTTGCCCAGGCCGCTGGCATTCTGCTCCAGGAGCTGAAAGCCGGCGCCGTGGGCGGCGCTGGTCGCGCCCAGGCCGACCACAATGGCCGACAGGGTGCTCAGGGACAATGAACGTCTGCTCATGGTACTGCCTCCTCGTGTTGGATGAGTGTGTCTCTATGGCACTGCCGGTCTCGTGTCCCGGTCTATTCGGCTCAGGGGTAAAGGGTCCTATGGCCGGTTGTCTGCTGTGCTACGTACTGCGACTGCTCTGGTAATGCAGGGGGCCGCCCGTGAACGGTGCGAACCCGGTCCCAAAAATCACGCCCGCGTCGGCCAGGTCGGCGTCGGCCACCACGCCGGAATCGACCCGTTCGCGGGTGGCATCGATCAACGGCTGGATCAGGCGCTCGGCCAGGCCGGCCGGTGCGCCGGCGGCGTCTGTCTTGTCCTTGACCGGCTTGCCATCGCCGCCGGGCTAAAAGCTGTCTTTTATACACCTTTGAAGCTGCCCGCGAAACGGTTTATGGGTAATTCTTCGGTGTTTGTCG
>NZ_JCBANA010000121.1:0-8736 GCF_059760725.1 Achromobacter sp. 1014246743 | reverse complement strand
AGGTCGCCAACCGCGTCATCTTCATGGACCGCGGCGAGATCATCGAGCAGAACAGCCCGGACGAGTTCTTCGACAATCCGCAGAACGAACGCACCAAGCTGTTCCTGAGCCAGATTTTGCATTGATCCGAACCGAGGGCGGCGCCTGCCGCTGTTCCGGAGACCGAAAACCGCCTTCCTGCGAAGGCGGTTTTTTCTTTGGGCGAGTGCTTTCCCGCGGATTCACCGGTTCGGGCATCGTCTGGGCGACTGCGCCCCGGACGAGCGCCTTTTGGCCGAATTCGAGCCGCTTTCGGCGGTAGCCCTTTGTTACGCCGTTCGTCTCGCTGCGGTATGCTACCGACCGCCAATGATGCATCGAGAGGAGAACACGAGATGAAACAGACCCCCCGTAGCGCCCTGCGCCGCGCCTTGCTGGGCGGCGCCGCGGCCCTGGCCGCCACGCTGGCCTTTTCCGCGCCTGCGCTGGCCCAGGCCACCGATTTCCCCACCAAGCCGTTGCGCTTCGTGGTGCCTTACCCGCCCGGCGGCCCGCTGGACACCATGGCCCGCATGCTGGCCGAAAAGGTGCGCGGCTCGCTCGGCCAGCCCGTGATCGTGGAAAACCGCTCGGGCGCCGGCGGCAACATTGGCGCCGACCTGGTGGCCAAGGCCCCGGCCGATGGCTACACGCTGGTGATGGGCGCCGTGGCTACCCACGCCATCAATCCCTGGCTGTTCGCCAACCTGCCTTATGACCCGGTGAAGGACTTCGCGCCTATTACCATCGTGACGTCGGTGCCGAACGTGCTGGTCATGAACGTCGACTTCGCCACCAAGAACAAGATCCAGACGCTGGCCGACCTGATCGACTATGCCAAGAAGAACCCGGGCAAGCTGAACTACGGTTCGGGCGGCAACGGCAGCGCGGGCCATCTGTCGGGCGAGCTGCTCAAGGCGCGCGCCGGCATCAACGTCGAGCACATTCCCTACCAGGGCGCCGCACCCGCGCAGCTGGCGTTGCTGTCGGGCCAGTCGGACTTCATGTTCGACAACCTGGCGGCTTCCGCACCGCTGATCAAGGACGGCAAGGTCAAGGCGCTGGCCGTGACCACGGCCAAGCGCTCGTCGCTGCTGGCCGATGTGCCCACCGTGGAAGAGTCCGGCATCAAGGGCTTTGACCTGGGCACCTGGTTCGGCGTGTTCGCCACGGGCGGCACGCCCGCGCCGGTGGTGGCCAAGCTGCACAAGGCCTTCGCCGACGCGATGGAGCTGCCGGATGTGAAGCAGCGTTCGCTGCTGATGGGGTCGGAAGTGGGCCCGATGACGCCCGAAGCCTTCGCCGAATTCGTCAAGACCGAAAAGGCCAAGTACCAGGAGATCGTGAAGATCTCCGGCGCCAGCCTGAATTGAACGCAGGCGCCTGACGCGTGCGTGCCGGCGACATGCCGTCGGCTACGCGGGCCTGATGCAAGCCGCGCCCCAGGGCGCGGCTTTTTCCTGGGCCGGCCAGGTGGCATGCGTGGCCGGCCGATGACGTCACGCCACGGGCGAGGCCAGCAGATTGTCGACCAGCCGCAGCAGCAGCTTGCGGTCGGTCTCAAGGTCGGTGCAGCCGTACTGGTCGGCCTCGCGATTGACCCAGGCATGGCCCGCGCGCCATTGCTCGCCGTCTGGCTGCAAGGTTACGGCGTAGATCCAGATGCCGGTCCAGCTGCGGTGAAAGCGCAGCACGCCGTCTTCCAGGTAGATGAACCACTTGTCTTCCATTTCCTGCGGCACGCGGCCTTGGCGCAGGCGGGCGTACTGTTCGGCCGTATAGACGGCGTCAAAGGGCAGGGCAGTGCGCTTTTTCGGCGCGGGCAGGTGTTTCCAGGAAGCGGCTTGGGCGTCGGGCATGGGGATCGGTGTGATGATGCTTGGACTGGCGCGTGCGGTTTGCGGGGCGCACCGGCGAGCGGCGCGCGACCCCCAGCATACTAAGGCCAGACCCGGCATTTGTCCCGTGCCTCGGGGTCCGCGCTCCCTGGTCGGAACCGCGGACCCGTCCGGATCACATTTTGCACTCGGCCGCGTGCACGTCGGTGTGGTCGCGCGCGATTACCTTCAGGTTCTTGTAGACCAGCTTGCCGTCCGGGCCGGCCTCGATATGCAGCAGATACCAGTCCTGTACCGGATGCTGGTTGGGGCCGAACTTGAACTTGCCGCGCACGCTGGGGAAGTCGGCGCGGCGCAATGCGTCGCGGAAGGCGTCGGGCTTGCCGGCGATGTCGCCGCCCGCGGCCTTCAGGGCCGTGCCGATCAGGTTGGCGGTGTCGTAGGCCTGCGCGGCATAGGCGGTGGGCGCTCGGTTGTAGGCCTTGGTGAAGGCATCCACGAAGTGCCTGTTCTGCGCGTTGTCCAGATCGGCGCTCCACAGCGAACTCAGGTAGAAGCCCTTGCCCGCGGTGCCGGTGGCGGCCAGCATGCGCTCGTCCATCGAATAGATCGGGGTGATCATCTTGATCTTGCCGTCCAGCCCGGAATTGGCAAACTGCTTGGTCAGGTTGATGCCCGCACCGCCCGGGTGGAACTGGAAGATGGCGTCGGGCGCCAGCGACCGCACGCGCGCCAGTTCGACCGAGAAGTCGGCCTGGTCCAGCTTGGTGTAGATCTCTTCGGCGATCTCGCCCTTGTAGGTGCGCTTGAAGCCCGCCACGGCGTCACGCCCGGCCTGGTAGTTGGGCGCCATGACCACGACGCGCTTGGCGCCCAGCTCGTTGGCGGCGATGCCCGCGGTGTCGGCGTACGAATCGTTCTGGAACGACACCGAGAAGTAGTTGGGGTGGCAGGCCTTGCCGGCGTAGTTGGACGGCCCGGCGTTCAGGCTGACATAGAAGCCGCCGGCGTTGAGCACGGTTGGCGCGACGGCGGCCAGGACGTTCGAGAAGTTGACGCCCGTGAACAGGCGCACGCCGCCCTGCACCATCTTGTCGGCGATCTGCTTGGCGTTGGCCGGCTTGAGCGCGTCGTCTTCGACCCGCACGTTGACCGGCACGCCGCCCAGCTTGCCGCCGCCTTCCTTGACGGCCAGCATGAAGGCGTCGCGCTCATCTTCGCCGATATAGCCGGCGGGCGTGGACAGCGTGCCGATGAAGCCGATGTCCACGGGCTTTTGCTGGGCCTGGGCGGCCAGTGCCGCCGTGGCCAGCAGCATCGCGGCGGCGCCGCGGATGGTGGGGTGTGTCATGGTTGTCTCCTCCTTGCCTGCCGTTTTTCTACGGCTCGATGGGTCCCGCGAGACAGTTCTCCACTTTCCAGCCATAGAGCCACTGCAACGCGTCATAGAACTGGGACTGGCTGCGACCGGTCCACAGCATGTTGCGCACGGTGCGTTCGACGCCCCGCGCGTGATACAGGCGGCCCATTTCGCGGGTCGACCAGACCACGCGCGCGCTGCGGGGAATGCGCACCGATTCGTACAGGCGGAAAGCGGCTTGCAGGTCGTGGTCGCAGCGTTTGACGGCTTCGCCCAGCGTCACCGCGTCTTCCAGCGCCATGCAGGCGCCCTGGGCCATGTATTGCGTCATGGGATGGGCGGCGTCGCCCAGGATCGTGACGCGGCCCTGGCCCCAGTGCTCGACCGGTTCGCGGTCGGCGGTCGCCCAGCGCTTCCACGAGGTGGGGCGGTCCAGCATCTGGTGCGGGCGCGGATGGATGCCCTGGAAGTACGACAGCACTTCGTCCTTGCTGCCTTCGCGCACGCCCCATTGTTCGGGTTCGCGGCTGTGGAAGGTCACCACCAGGTTGTATTGCTGGCCGCCGCGCAAGGGGTAGTGCACCAGGTGGCAGTGCGGGCCGGCCCACAGCACGGGTGCGTTGATGCGCAGTTCCTCGGGCATGTTGTCGCGTTCCACTACGGCGCGATAGACCACGTGGCCCGTCACGCGCGCCGGGTCGCCGATCAGGCGTTCGCGGATCACGGATTTCACGCCATCGGCCCCCACCACGGCATCGGCCTGATAGCGGTTGCCGTCGGTGTCGACCACTTCGACCCGCCGGCCGTCCTGGGACACGCTGGATATCTGGGTCGACGTGCGAAAGCGGATCAGCGGGTTCTGCTGCACGGCTTCCAGGATGGACAGGTGGATGTCGGCGCGGTGGATCACGGCATAGGGGCCACCGAAGCGTTCGCGAAAGGCCGCGCCGGTATCGATGCGCACCACTTCGCGGGCATCGACCGCGTCCATCATGATGATGTGGTCGGTGAAGACCGCCCGCTGCCGCGCGGTGGCGCCCACGCCCAGGGCGTCCAGCGCGGCGAAGGCATTGGGCCCCAGCTGGATGCCGGCGCCGATTTCGCCGATGTGCGCGGCCTGTTCCAGCAACTGCACCGCGATGCCCTGGCGGGTCAGCGCCAGCGCGGCGGCCAGGCCGCCGATGCCGCCGCCCACGACGATCACGGATTGCGGGGAAGAAGAGACTGCCGGTGTTGCGTTCATTGCGAAATTCCTTGCAGGGTCATTCCTGGCGGCCCAGGAAGGCGCCCTGGCTTTCCAGTTGCGCCTGCAGCGCCGCCACGGGCACGTCGGCCGGCGCGATGCCGGCGCACAGCGCCATCGCCGACGCGGTGCCGGCGGCTTCGCCCATGACGAAGCAGCTGCCGCTGACACGCGCGGCCGACTGGCCTTCGTGCGTCATCGACGCGCAGCGCCCGGCCACCAGCACGTTGCCGGCCACGCCCGCGCCGCGGCGCGGCACCATCATGCGAAACGGCAGCTGGTTGTAGCCGCGCGATTCGGGAATGGGCGGCCACATCCATTGCACGTCACCGGCCGTGTGCATCTCCAGCGGCCAGCCGTTCACGCCGATGCTGTCTTCGAAATCGGCGCAGCCCAGGACGTCTTGCTTTGTCAGCACGGCTTCGCCGACGATGCGGCGGGTTTCGCGGATGCCCAGTTGCGGGGCAATGTCCAGCACATAGGCCTGTTCGAAGCCCGGCACCTTGGCGCGCAGGAAAGCCAGGTACTGCGTGATCTGGCGGCGGCCTTCCAGTTCGCCGGCCGACAGCGACGCGGCGTCGGTGCCGTCGGCCGCGCTGCCGTCGGCGTTGGCCAGCTGCGTGACGTTGACGCGCCATTCGTAGTCATGCTTTTGCGGCCGCACGATGGCGCCGCGCCGCGGAAAGGTGAATTCGCCGCTGGCCGCGGCCTGGTCCATCAGCAGCGGAATCGTCTTCCAGGCTTCCTGGGCGCGGGTGCCGTCGACGTTGCCCACCTTGAACATCAGCGTGGGGTAGAGCATGTGTCCCTGGGCATCGCCTTTCTCGAAGGGCAGGCCGCCCCACTGGGCGATGTCGGCATCGCCCGAGCAGTCGATGAAGACCTTGCCGCGCACCGCGCAGCGGCCCGACTTGGTTTCCAGGAACAGCGCATCGACATTGCCGGCCGCGTCGCGCGTCAGGCCGGTGGCCAGGGCGTGGAACAGGATCTGCGCGCCGCTGTCCTGCACCATGCCGTCGGCCGCGCACTTGAAGGCCGAGATGTCGTAGGCCTGGGCGTGGATCTTGCCCAGGATCAGGTGTGGGTCGTTCAGGCCGTCCAGCGCGCGCATGCGGTCCAGCAGCTCGTCGGTCATGCCGTGCACCACCTGGCGGATGTCGCCGTGGATGTTGGCATGCAGGCCGCAGAAGTTGGACACCCCCGCGGCCGTGCCCATGCCGCCCAGAAAGCCGTAGCGTTCCACCAGCAGCACGCGGGTGCCGTTGCGGGCGGCGCTGGCGGCCGCGAGAATGCCGGCGGGGCCGCCGCCCAGCACCACGACGTCGTATTCGCCGTACAGCGGAATCTGGCGGGCGGGTTCGGTAATGCTCATGCTTGTCTCCTTGCGCAACGCTATTGGCCCTTGATGCCCAGCTTCTTGATCAGGGGTTCCCAGCGCGTGAGCTCGTCGTCCATGTAGGCGCGGAACTCGGCCGGGCTGCTGCCCACGGGGTCCATGAACTGCGCTTGCAGGCGCTTGACGACTTCCGGGTCGCGGATCGCCTGGATCAGCGCATCGGACAGCTTTTTCTGGATGTCGGCCGGCACCTTGGACGAGATCACGAAGCCGATCCAGGCCGAGCCTTCGATGCCGGGCACGCCGGCTTCGGCCAGCGTGGGAATCTCGGGCAGCAGGCCCGAGCGCTTGGACGAGGTGACGGCCAGCGCCTTCAGGCGGCCATCCTTGACCATCGGCATCACGGCAATCGGCGGCAGCGCGGCGAACTGGGTATCGCCCGACAGCAGCGAGGTCAGCGCGGCAGGCGACGACGGATACGGCACGTGGGTGGCGCGCGCGCCGATCTGCTGCAGCAGCAGTTCGACGGCCAGGTGCGACACCGTGCCGGCACCCGGCGAGGGGAAGTTGTACTTGTCCGGGTTTTTCTTCAGTGCCTCCAGCAATTGGCCGACGTTGGCGATGCCGGCGTTGGCCGGCACCACCAGCACGTTGGGCTGGTGCACCGCCAGCGTCAGGGGCGCCAGGTCGGTGGCGGGCGCATAGGGCAGCTTGTCGAACAGCAGCGTGTTGTTCACCAGGGGGCCCGTGATGGACACGCCGAAGGTGTAGCCGTCGGGCTTGGCATTGGCGATGGCGAAGGTGCCGATGTTGCCGCTGGCGCCGGGCTTGTTTTCCACCACCACGGTCTGGCCCAGGAGGGCGCCGGCCTTCTCGCCGACGATGCGCGCCACCTGGTCGGGGCTGGAACCGGGACCGAACGGCACGATCGCCTTGAGCGGCTGCGTCGGCCAGGCATCGGCGGCCTGCGCCGCGCCCCATGGCGCCAGCGCGACCATGCCCAGGGCCAGGGCGCGTGCCGCGACACCGCGCGCTCGGGTCAGGGGGGTGAAATCACGCATGCTTGTCTCCCATGATCTTCATGGTGTTGAAATAGGTCTGTTCATTGGCGATGAAGGCCGCGACCATCGCGCGGTAGGCGGCGTCCACCACCTGGTCCAGGTTCTCGAAACCCGGGTTGTGGCGGTCCGCCAGGCGCCGCACCTTGTCGAACACCTCGGCCTGGCGGGCCGGGGCGCTGACCTGGAAGGCGTCGCGCTTGAAGCGTGCGGCGTCTTTCACGTACATGGCGCGTTCGGCCATCAGCCGCACGATCTCGTCATCGAGCCGATCGATATTGGCGCGTACCTCGGACAGGGTCGCGCACAGGGGCCGGTAGGCGGGGTCGGTGTATTCGCGCAGCGGCGCGCCCTGGGGGTCGGGCTCCTGGCCCGGCGTGGCTTGGCGGCTCATTTGACGTAGTCCGGCTGGTGGGCGGGCGCGGCCTGCTGGAACGCGGGCTGGGCGGTGCAGTGCGCATAGACGCGCAGCGCGTTCGGGTAGGCCGACAGGTCGCAGCCCATGCGCTGCGCGTTGGCCACTTGCGGCACCAGGCAGCAGTCGGCCAGCGTCGGCGCAGCGCCAAAGCAGTAGGCGCCATGGCCGTGGCGGGCCAGCAGGGTCTCGACCGCCGTCAGGCCTTCGCGGATCCAGTGGTGGTACCAGGCGTTCTTCTGGGCGTCGGTGGCGCCCAGTTCTTCCTGCAGGTAGCGCAGGATGCGCATGTTGTTGACCGGGTGGATATCGCAGGCGATGGCGTCCGACAGTTCCAGCACACGGGCGCGCTCGCGCACGTCACGCGGGATCAGGCGTGGTTCGGGGTGGGTGGCATCCAGGTAGTCGATGATGGCCAGCGACTGCGACAAGGAAAAATCGCCGTCGGTCAAGAGCGGCACGCCGGCTGACGGGTTGATGGCAACGTAGCCGGCGGCGCGCTGTTCCTGCTTGCGCAGGTTGATGGGCAGCACCTCGAACGCCACGCCCTTCAGGGCCAGCGCGATGCGCACGCGGTACGAGGTGGAGCTGTTGAAGAAGCTGTGCAGTTGCATAGGGCGCTCCGCTCAGTCGATGCGCACGCTGAGCGTGCCCAGGCCGTCCACGCCGCCGACCATCGTGTCGCCGCGTACCACCGGGCCCACGCCTTCGGGCGTGCCGGTGTAGATCAGGTCGCCGGCTTCCAGGCGGAAGTACCGGGACAGGTAGGCGATGGTTTCGGCGACCGACCAGATGAGCTTGCCGATGTCGCTGCGCTGCTTGTCCGTGCCGTTGACCTGCAGCCAGATGGCCGCCTCGTGTATGCCAGCCACCTCGGCTGCGCGGTGCAACGGGCCGATCGGGGCGCTCTGGTCGAAGGCCTTGCCCAATTCCCACGGGCGGCCGGCTTCGCGCATCTTCATCTGCAGGTCGCGGCGGGTCATGTCCAGGCCGACGGCATAGCCCCAGACGTGCTGCAGCGCCTCGTCGACGCCGATGTTCGCGCCGCCCTTGCCAATGGCCGCGACCAGTTCGATTTCGTAGTGCAGGTTGGCGGTTTCGGGCGGGTAGGGCAGCGACAGCGTGGTGTCCGGCGCCACCGGCACCACGGCGTCGGCCGGCTTGCAGAAGAAGAAAGGCGGTTCGCGGTCGGGGTCGAAGCCCATCTCGCGGGCATGCGCGGCGTAGTTGCGGCCCACGCAGTAGACGCGGCGCACGGGGAAGCAGTCGGCGCTGCCGGCGACGGGCACGGCAACGGGAGCGGCGGGATCAAAGACAAAAGACATGGGTCACCTTGTAGGAATGCGAGGCCGGCGCCCGCGCGGGCGCCCGCCGACATGAAGCGGGGAACGCGGGGCGGTCAGGCGGTGCGCTCTTCGCGCCACAGGCCCCGGGCGTCCTGCACCGGGCGGGCCGGATAGCTTAAAAG
>NZ_JCBANA010000120.1:0-8791 GCF_059760725.1 Achromobacter sp. 1014246743 | reverse complement strand
GTGCCGCCTTGGCCGGAGCGGCGTCGGGCGCCGTGCCAGGCTTGACGGCAGCGGTGACGACCGGCAGGGCGACTTGTGCATCGCGGCTGGCTTGGGCGGCAGCGGCTTCGGCCTGCTGCGCGGTGGCGGCCACCGGCGCGCGCGGCGTCGGTACGGCCTCGTTGGCGGTCAGCGCGGCCTGCACCACGGCGGCGCCGGTGGTGACGGCGGTCGCGGCGGCCTGGGCAGCGCCACGGGCCAATTGCACCTGCTCGGCAGCCTGCGCGGCGATTTCCAGCGTCTGCTGCGGCAGCACCACCGGCGTCACCGGTTGCTGCGCGGCGGCGACGGCCAGCGCGCCGGCTTCGGCCTGGGTGGCGGTCTGCACGGCGTTGTCGATCGCGTCGGCGGCGGCGTTTTCCGCGTTGCCGGCAGCATCGCTGGGGGTCTTGCCGTTACCGGTCGGGGTCTTGGCGTTGTTGCTGGTGGCCGGACGCGCGTTGGCGCTCGGATTCGGGCGCTGCTGGGCCAGCACGTCGGAGAAGGACGGGCCCTTCCTGGACGAGGCGGCGGACGACTTGGCGCCGAGCGTGTCGGTGATCGAGCTCGGCGCGGCGGGCGCGACGGTGGGCAAGGGCAGGGGAGCGGTCATCTTGGGCTTCCTCTAATTAGTGCATCCCGGCCTGGCGCTGGACCAGGCGGGCGGAGTATTCATCGTTGGCGCGTTGTTCGCGGCGGGATTCCACCACGGCCTGCGCGCGCAATTCGCGTTGCGCCAGGGCGTCGTACGAACTGAGCTTGCGTTTTTCCTGCTGCCAGTAAAGGCGGCCCTTGGCCAGGTTCTCGTCGGCCTGGCGCAGCACGTTCTGCTGCTGGCCGATGGCGTCGTCCAGGGTGCCGATGAAGCGCTGGTAGTTGTGGCAGTCGCTGGCCGACATGCCGGTCGTCATGGCCTGCTGCAGGCGCTCCAGGTAGTCCTGGCGATAGTCGTGCAGCATGCCGAGCTGGCGTTCGGCGTTGGTGCGTTCGGCGCTGAGCCGGCCGAGCAGGCGGGCGGCTTCGTCCGTGCTTTCCTTGGCCAGGTTGATCAGCATGTCCAGGGGCAATTGGCTAGGCATAGGTGTCCCTCAATTCAAAGCTTGCACGCAACTGGTTGACCGCATCCTCGTAGCCGACGTTTTCGCCGATATCCTGCTGCAGGAAGGCTTCCAGGCGCGGATAGCGGGCGATGGCATCGTCCAGTTGCGGGTCGTTGCCGGCGGCGTAGGCGCCTACGGCGATCAGGTCGCGATTGCGCTGGTAGCGCGACAGCGTCTGCTTGAAACGGCGCACGACCGCGAACTGCTGTTGCGGAATCAGCGAGGTCATGGCGCGGGAAATCGAGGCTTCGATGTCGATGGCGGGGTAGTGGCCGGCCTCGGCCAGGTGGCGCGACAGCACCACGTGGCCGTCCAGGATGGCGCGCGCCGAGTCGGCGATCGGGTCCTGCTGGTCATCGCCTTCGGCCAGCACGGTATAGAACGCGGTGATCGAACCGGCTTTTCCGCCGGGGCCGGGCGCGCCCATGCCGGCGCGTTCCACCAGCATCGGCAGCTTGGCGAACACCGAGGGCGGATAGCCCTTGGTGGCGGGCGGCTCGCCGATGGCCAGGGCGATTTCGCGTTGCGCCATGGCGTAGCGGGTCAGCGAATCCATGATCAGCAGCACGTCCAGGCCCTGGTCACGGAAGTGCTCGGCCAGGCGCGTGGCGTAGGCGGCGCCCTGCAGGCGCAGCAGCGCCGAGACGTCGGCCGGCGCGGCCACCACCACCGAACGGGCCAGGCCTTCGGGGCCCAGGTTGTGCTCGATGAATTCCTTGACTTCGCGGCCGCGTTCGCCGATCAGGCCAACCACGATCACGTCGGCCTTGGTGTAGCGGGCCATCATGCCCAGCAGCACGCTCTTGCCCACGCCGGAGCCTGCGAACAGGCCCATGCGCTGGCCGCGGCCCACGGTCAACAGGCCGTTGATGGCGCGCACGCCGGTATCCAGGACGGTATCGATCGGTGCGCGCGACAGCGGGTTGATCGGCTGGGCCGACAGCGGCGCCAGTTCCGCGCCGGTCAGCGGGCCCAGGCCATCCAGCGGGCGGCCGGCGCCGTCCAGCACGCGGCCCAGCAGGGCGTTGCCCACCGGCAGGTGGCGGCCCAGCTGGGGTTTGGCGTTGCCGTTCAGTTCGGCCTTGCGCGGCAGCGGAATCTGGCGCTGCACGGGCGGCTCGCCGGGCACCACGCGGGCGCCGGGCGGCAGGCCGGAAATGTCGGCCTGCGGCATCAGGTACAAGGTGTGGCCGTCGAAGCCGACGACTTCGGCGTCGGCCCAGTGGTCATGGCCGCGCGCAATCTCGATGCGGGCGGCGGCACCCACGGGCAGGCGCAGGCCGGTGGCGTGCAGCACCAGGCCGGTCGCGCGGGTGATCTTGCCGCTGACCAGCCAGGGGTCGGTCGAGGCGGCGCGAATCGAGCCGATCTCCAGCTGGGTCTGCCAGCGGTCGATCACGGGCACGGCCGCCTGGCCGGGCTGCGCGGGGGCCTGGCTGCCGCTCACGCCGGCTCCTCCCAGTTGACGTTGCGGCCCAGCGAGGCCGCCACGCGGCGCCAGCGGGTCTGCAGCGTGGCGTCGATGTCGCCGAACGGCGTCTCGGCGCGGCAGCCGCCGCGGGCGATCGATTCGTCGGCCAGCACGCGCCAGTGGCCTTCTTTCAGTTCGTCGGCCAGGTGCAGGCGGATCAGTTCGATGTCGGCGGGGTTGGCCCACAGGCGCATCTGGCCGCCGGCGGTCGGGTTGATGTGCAGCACTTCGCGCACGGCGCTGGCCACGGTCTCGGGCTGCTCGGCAAGCGTGGTGCGCACGACTTGCTGGGCGATGTCCAGCGCCAGCGTCAAGAGACTCTGGCCCATTTTTTCTTCGAGCGAGCCGATCGACGTGGCGCAGGCCTCGACCAGCGCGTGCAGCTGCCGGGCTTCTTCTGCGCCTTGTTCGCGGCCTTGCGCCAGGCCGTCGGCATAGCCGGCTTCGCGTCCGGCTGCCTGGCCTGCGTCAAAGCCTTCGGCACGGCCGGCTTCCTGGCCGGCGGCGTGGCCCTGTGCAAAGCCTTCGGCACGGCCCTCGGCGATGGCCTCGGCGCGCAACTGCGCCAACACCACTTCGGGGTCGGGGCCCGGATCGGGTTCCGGTTCGGGCGCAACTTCCACGGGCGGCGGCTCGTCGAACGACAGCATCTGCCAGCGCCGCCAGGCGGCGCTGCGCGAGATGAGCGTCGACTGGCCGGTATCCGCTTCAGACATACGCGTCGTCTCCGGAATTGCCCAGCACGATCTGGCCGCTTTCGGCCAGGCGGCGCGCGATCTGCAGGATCTTCTTCTGCTCGGTCTCGACCTTCGACATGCGGATCGGGCCTTGCGCTTCCAGGTCTTCGCGCAGCATTTCGGCGGCGCGGCTGGACATGTTGCGCAGGAACTTGGCGCGCAGCTCTTCCTGGGCGCCCTTGAGCGCGACCATGAGCGTGTCGTTGTCGATTTCCTTGAGGATGAGCTGGATGGCGCGGTCTTCGACGTCCAGCAGGTTGTCGAACACGAACATCTCGTCGATGATCTTCTGCGCCAGGTCGTTGTCGCGTTCGCGCAGGCTGGCGACCACGGTTTCCTCTTCGGCCGAATTCATCATGTTCAGGATCTCGGCCGCGGTGCGCACCCCGCCCATCTTGCTGCGCTTGGCGCCCTGGCCGGCCAGCACGGAATTGAGCACTTCGGTCAGTTCCGACAGGGCGGCCGGCTGCACGCCGCCGAATGTGGCGATACGCAGCATGACGTCGTTGCGCAGGCGGTCGGTCAACAGGGCCAGCACGCCGGCGGCGCGGTCGCGCTCCAGGTGCACCAGAATCGTCGCGATGATCTGCGGGTGCTCGTCGCCGATGAGCTCGGCCACGGTGTGCGGGTCCAGCCAGTTCAGGGCGTCGATGCCGCTGCCGCCTTCGCCGGCTTCCAGGATGTCTTCGATCAGGCCGGCGGCGCGGTCGCTGCCCAGCGCCTTGGTCAGCACGGTGCGGATGTAGTCGTCCGAACCCAGCGTGACGGCCATGAACTGGTCGGCTTCCTGGCGGAATTCCTCCAGCACGACGGCCACGTCGTTGCGGGTCACCTGCTTCAGGCTGGCCATCGCGGCACCGACCTGCTGCACTTCACGGGCGGACAGGTACTTGAAGACTTCGGCTGCGGCGTCTTCGCCCAGCGACATCATCAGGACGGCGCTGCGCGTCATGCCGTCCATGGGTTTGGAATCATTTTTCATCTTTGGTCATCCAGGTGCGCAGGACCATCGCGACGGCGCGCGGATCCTTGTTCGCCATCGTGCGGGCGCGGTCCAGGTTGTCCTGGTAGCGGTCCGTTTCCTTGGCGCGGGCCAGGTCCTGGGCCTCGCGCTGGGCTTCAAGGCGCTCGGCCTCGGCCACTTCCGGATCCACCGGCGGGTACAGGTACTCGCCCACGGTGCGGCGCAGCTTGCGATACAGCCACAGGGCCAGCACGCCACCCACCAGCCAGGCCAGGATGGTCTTGAACAGCGAGATCATTTCCGGATCACGCCACATCGGCACGGCCGGGGGGCCGTCGTTGAACTGGCTGTTCACCAGGTTCAGCGAATCGCCGCGGCTTTCGGAATAGCCCATGGCTTCGCGCACCAGGTTGGTGAGCTTGTTCAGTTCTTCGGGCGGCAGGGCCTGGGGTTCGCCGTCCTTGTCGCGGATGTAGTTCACCACCACGGCCACCGACAGGCGCTTCAGGTTGCCCACCGGTTGCTTGATGTGGCTGATCGTGCGGTCCACTTCGTAGTTGGTGGTGGCGTCGCGGCGCTCGTTCAGGCTGCCGCCGGCGGCCTGGGTACCCGTCTGTTGCTGCTGTTGTTGCTGCTGCTGTTGGGCATTGGGCTGCTGCGGCTGGCCGGGGCGGGGCGGCTGGGCCTGGGGCGGGTTGGCGATGGGCGCCTGGGCGTTGCCCGGAGGCTGGTTCGACAGGGCGCCCGGCACGCCTTGGGCCGGATTGACGCCACGCTGGGTCGAATCGCTGGTCTGCTGGCTGCGCACGGCGGCCTGGCCCGGTTCCTGGTTGGGACGGTAGACCTCGGAGGTTTCCTCGCGGCGCGCGAAATCCATTTCGGCGCTGGCCTGGGCGTGCACGTTGCCCGGGCCGACCAGCGGGTTCAGGATGGTCAGGATGCGTTCGACGGTGCGTTGCTCGGTTTCGCGGACCATGCGCATCTGGTCGGCATCCATGCCGCGGCCTTCGCCCAGCGGCGACGACAGCAGGCGGCCGTTCTGGTCGACGATCGAAACGTTCTCGGCGGTCAATTCCGGCACGCTGGAAGCGACCAGCCAGGAAATGGCGGACACCTGGGCGTCGGACAGGCTGCGGCCCGGGTACACGTTCAGCAGCACCGAGGCGGTCGGCGGCTGGCGTTCACGCACGAACAGCGACTGGCGCGGCATGGCCAGGTGCACGCGGGCGTGCTGCACGGTGTGCATCGATTCGATCGAACGGGCCAGTTCGCCTTCCAGGCCGCGCTGGTAGTTGATCTGCTCGGCGAACTGGCTGGCGCCGAAGCGGGCGTTGTCCATCAGCTCGAAGCCGACCGAACCGCCGCGCGGCAGGCCTTGCGAGGCCAGCTGCAGCCGGGCGTCATAGACGCGGTCGGCCGGCACCAGCAGGGCGGTGCCCGTGTCGTTGTACTTGTAGGGCACGTTCATGGTGCCCAGGGCCGTCACGATGGCGCCGCCATCGCGGTCGTCCAGGTTCGAGAACAGCACCTTGTACTTGGGTTCGCTGCTCCACATCGCCACGGCGACGATGACCGCGACAAGCGCCGCGGCCGCGCCCAGCAAGATGGGCTTGGGCAGCGCGCGGATCCTTTCCAACACGGGAAACTTCGCCAGAAGCGACGCGCTCAGGGTAGCCTGCTGATTCATTGGCGGCTCCCGCTGGCTTCGCGGAGCAGGGAAAATGACTTCATGTTCGGGTAGGGCAGATTACACATGCAACGTGCTTCTGGTCTGGGGAGAGCCTGGATTATTGCTGCTGCGTTAGCAAACCCAATCGTCGAAAACAGCGGTTTTTTGGCGTTACTTATCCCCTATGTCCGTAACGCGGTGAAACCCGGGCGCGAACCCGGATGCGCCGGGCGGCGCCCGGCTCTGCGCATTCGCGGAAATATCGGGTGTTTTGGCGGTTTTTATCGGCTATGGCGCCGACCGCACGGGGTTACGCTGCCTGCATCTTTGGCGTAATCCACCAGCAAGGAATAACGTAATGGCTGTATCAGGCTTGTCCGGCATCGAAAGCATGCTCCAGCAGATGCGCGCGGTCGTCAGCAAGGCGGAAACCGGCAATCTGGCCGCAGGCGAGGCCGTGGCCCAACCCGACGGTTTCGCCGCCGAGTTGCACCGTTCCATCCGCCGCGTTACCGGCGCCCAGAACGCCGCCTCGGCACAGGCCAAGGCCTTCGAGCTGGGCGCGCCCGACGTGTCGCTCAACGACGTGATGATCGACCTGCAGAAAGCCAGCATCGGCTTCCAGACGGCCGTCCAGGTCCGCAACAAACTCGTCGCGGCCTACAAGGAAATCTCGTCGATGGCTGTCTGACGCCAGCTCGCAGCGTCACACTGGAAAAGCCCCCGCCGCCGAGCCGCCCCAAGGCGGGGCAGCCCCCTTTGGGGGCCGCAAGCACGCGCAGGGTGTGCGGCGTGGGGGCAACCGCTATCTGGCGGTTTTTTCCAGGCGCCAGACCACTTGTTGCAGCCAGTTTTCCTGGCGCGCATTCAGGTCCAGGAAGACCGCGCCCAGGTGGCTCATGGGCGGTTCGCCCGTCAGGGAGACGTGGACCGGCGCCGGTTCGTCCGGGCTGGTCGCCTGGGTCATGGGTTGGCCGGAAATGGGGTAGACGTTGCGCACTTGCAGGCGCGCGTTCAACTGGCCCAGCTCGCCGAAATCCAGTTGCACGTCTTCCAGCACCGTGCCACGTTCCGGCAGGGCCTGCACCGCCATGCCAACCCGCAAGCCCACGCCATCCACCGAAATATCGCGCACCGAAAAACTGATGGGCTTTTCCGTCGGCGCCGGGCGCCAGCTTGCCTGGCAGCGGCCTGCGCTGGCGGCCAGCGACGCGCGGAACATCTTGCGGCGCTGGATGCGCGCCAGGCGGTCGGGAAACGGCGACATCAGCGCGGCGCTGCCGTCGTCGAAATAGATCACCTCGGGGCGCTGGACCCGGAAGCGGATCTGCACGCCGCCGTAGGCGGTGGCGTGGAAATGGAAGGTGGTGCCGCTGAGCAAACCCATGCTGTCCGATTGTTCGAAATCGGCGCCGGCGTAGTCGCGCGGCCGCCAGAAGAACTGGCGGGTCTGCTTGTCGGCGCCCAGCACCAGCACCGCCATCTCGCGGTCGGCGGCATCGCGCACCAGGATGTGGCTGTCGGGGTGCGTCAATTCAAACAGCGCGGCGCGCATGTCTTCCGGCCGGGTAAGCAGAAATTCCGGATCGCTGGCATCCAACACGGTGATCGTCCTTGGGGAAATGGGGTCAGGCAGGCGGCGCGCCATCGGGCAGGTCGCGCGATTCCAGGCGGTACAGCCAGGCCAGCAATTCTGCCACTGCTACGTAGAGTTGGGGAGGAATATGGGAATCCAGGTCCACCTGCATCAGCAGGCCGACCAGCTCGCGGGATTCATGCACATACAGCCCATTCTCTTCGGCGGCGCGCACGATCGTGTCGGCCAGTTGGCCGTAGCCCTTGGCCACCACGCGCGGGGCGCCGTCTTTTTCGTCATACGAGATGGCGACGGCCGCGTTGCGGTTGGCGTTGGGGCCGGTATCGGAGGGCGGAACGAGGCTCATCAGAAATCCGTCGGCATGACGGGACGCGGATCCACCACGTTCACCACCAGATGGCTGAGCGTCAGGCCCGACGCCAACAGGCGCGCCCGCAATCGGTCCGACGAATCATTGATTTCCGTGGCGCTGTGCGGGGCCACCAGTTGCAGCACGATCTGGTCGCCGGCCAGGTTCAGGCGGGCGTCGACCAGGCCCAGGCGCGGCAGGTCCAGCTTCAGGCGGGTGGCCCAGGTGGGCACGGCGGAATCGGGGTCGCCGCCATAGGGTTCGCGCTCGACTTCCCATTCCATCGGCGTGCCGGGCCAGGCTTCGCCTTGCCAGGTCAGGGTCTGGTTGGCCAGGACGTCCAGCTGCTGGCGAACCAGCAGGGTCAGGTCCTGGTGGATGCCGCTGACCGGGGTGCCGGGCGCGGGCGTGCTGGACGAACCTGGCGTGGCCGGCGCATCGGCGCTGGCGCGGCCCGAGGTCGGCGCGTCGGCGCGCGGGCGGGCCGTGTCGGCGTCCGTCGGCACGCCGGCCTTGGTCAGCCTGGCTTGCGGTTCGAGCTGCAGCTGGGCCGGGTTGCTGCGGCCAAAGACCATGTCGGTCAGGTGCGATTCGTAGAACAGGCCGCTGGTCTGCAAGGCCGTGCGCAGCGCCTGGCCCAGCGCGCGGGCCGACGGGCCGGCTGCGGCCAGGGAGGCGTGTTGGGTGGCGTCGGCGCCCTTGGCGCCGGTCGGTGCATCACCTGCGCCGGCGGGCCGGCCGGGTTTGGCGGCGGGTTTCGTTTTTGCGGGGGGGGGGGGGGGGGTGTCGTTTTTTCCACTCACATGTCGCCGACCGGACGGGCTGTGGGTCGAGTTACGTGTCGTTGGTCGCAGCTAGAAAAAGATATAGAAACTGCAAGTAACTA
>NZ_JCBANA010000119.1:0-9179 GCF_059760725.1 Achromobacter sp. 1014246743 | reverse complement strand
TGATTTTTTTTTAATGACACAGTGACCACCGAGCACTTCAAAGTGCCCGTTTCCGTGGCGGGCGACGGAGGTAATAAAGAAACGGCCCGGGCCCCCCCCCAGCCCCGCCTCGACAGGCGCGCAACTGATTCCACAACAGGCTCAGCTTGATCGGCTTGACCAGCCAGTGGTTCATGCCCGCCGCCTTGCAGCGGGCTTCTTCGTCTTTCAGGGCGTTGGCCGTCACGCCGATGATGGGCACCGCGGCATCCAGCGCACGCAAGGCGCCCGCCAATTCATAGCCGTTCATGCGCGGCATGTTCACGTCCGTCAACACCACGTCGAACGGTGCGATGTGCCATTGCGCCAGGGCCTCGGCGCCATCCGGCGCCACCGTCACCTGGCAGCCCAGCTGCTCAAGCTGGTCGCGCATGGTGACCTGGTTGATCGGGTTGTCTTCGGCCACCAGCACCCGCAGGTTCAGCGGCGCATAGCGTACCGCGACCGTTTCGCGAACCACGTCGGCGTCGCCAGCCGCACAACGCGCCACCGCAAAACCGATGCTGAACAGGTCGTGCCGGTCGGCCGGGTAAGGCGTCGCGGCCAGGGGTTCGCCGCCCCCTGCCGACACCACCAGCCCGGGCCACGGCACGGGGGGCATCACATCGCCAGCAATATGCACGTCGACCAGCACCCCGTCCTGCGCGCCGTCGCGAGGCGGCTGCGCCGGCGCCAGGCAGGCCGAAGCGCCCCAATGCGCCAGCCACAGGCAGATGTTCTCGCTCAGTTCCTTGCGCGAGCTGCGCACATACACACGCACGCCGGCCAGATCGGGCGCGGGCGCCGGCCGCGCCTCGGCCACATCGAGATCGATGGCCAGCGAAAAGCTGCTGCCCAGGCCGGGCTCGCTGGTGACCTGGATGCTGCTGCCCATCAGCTCGGCCAGGCTGGCGCAGATGGACAAGCCGATGCCGGCCCCGCGCACCAGATGCGAGCCGCTGTCGATCTGGTAGAACGGCTCGAACAGGCGGACCTGGTTTTCGGCGCTGATGCCCACGCCGCTATCGACCACCTGCATATGCAGCCGCACCCGGCCGCCCGGCAGGTCTTCGGCCCGCAACCGCGTCACGACATGGCCGGAATCGGTGAACTTGATCGCGTTGTTGACCAGGTTGTTCAGGATCTGCCTGACCCGCCCGCCATCGCCCATGACGCAGGCCGGCACCGCCGTATCGACGCAGCTGTAGATCACCAGGCCCTTCTGCTCGGCCATGCCGGCATACGAGGCCACGCAGGCCTGCACCAGTTCGCGCGGATCGAAGCGGTCCATTTCCAGCGCCAGCTGTCCCGATTCGATCTTGGTGATATCCAGGATGTCGCTGATCAACTGCTGCAGGATCACCGACGAATCCTGGATGCGGTCCACGTGGCGGCGCTGCGCCTCGTCCAGCTGCGTCAGGGACAGCACTTCCAGCGTGCCCAGCACGCCATACAGCGGCGTGCGGATCTCGTGGCTCATCGTGGCCAGGAAGGTCGACTTGGCCTCGTTGGCGCGGTCGGCCTGCTGCTTGGCCTGCGCCAGGGTGTGTTCCATCTCGGCGCGGGCGCTGATGTCGGCAAACGCGCACAGCACCACGTCCTGCTTCTTGTAGCGGGTGGGCGCGAAGGCCACGAATAGCGGCCGGTCATCATGAGTGCGGAAGGTTTCGATCGTGCCCGGCGCCGTCGCCCCCAGCACCTGGCGCAGCAGCTTGTTGGCATCCGGCGAATCGTGCAGCTGTTCGCCCACCCCGATGCCCAGCCACTGCGCCGCCAGGGCATTGCCGAACACCACCCGCCCCTCGGGCCGCGACAGCACGCATAGCGCGACCGGCGCCGTGTCCAGCACGGTGCGGCTGAATTCCTCGCTTTCGACCATGTCCAGGTGCGCCAGCTCGGCGGGCTGGATCACGCGCCGGTTGTACCAGAACAGATAACCGGCGCCCGCGGCCAGGCCGATGCCGAACATCAGCAGCACCGCCACCGGCAGCCACATGTTGGCGCGAAAGAAGCCGCCATAGCCCACGCGGTAGAAGGCGGTCCAGGTCGCGGTGCGGTCCGCGATGCGCAGGATCAGGCCTTGCGAGGTGAAATGAAATCCGGCCTTCGCCACTTGCGGCGGCGGCCCCTCGCCGATCAGCACCGTGCCGTCCTGGCGCTGCAGCCAGAACTGGTCGTACAGCGGCACGTTCAACACCCGCTCGGCGACACTGACGCGGCTGCGGTTGAGCAACGACACCGCATAGACGTTGCGCCGCTGGGTCACCGTGCCGTCCCGGGTATTCAACGGCAGCATCACCGGCAGCATGGCGATCATGGAGTGGGGCAGGTCCGGATCGCGCAGCCAGGTGACTTTGGCGCCGTCGCCAAGGGTGCGATCATCCGGATCGGTGCCGCCGGACGCCGTGTGTACCGCATCCACCACCGACAGGAAGGCCGCCCGGGTCAACGGCTCATAGCCGGAAACGGCCGAGATCGCCGGCACGCTCAGGCTCAGTTGCTGGCCCGGAGAAATGATGAACAGCGGCGACGCCGGAAACACCGACGCCGCCCAGCGGGTGGAATAGAAATCCGACATGTAGCCGCCGATGCCGAAGAACACCCCATCCACCACCGGACACGAATCCGGGCTTTGGCACAGCAGCGAAAACGGCATGGCCGCAATCGCGTGCTGGCCATCGAAGAATGCCCACGACGCCCGTTCGAAACCCGGCGTCTCGCTCACCGGGGTCGCCGATACCAGTCGATGGCCGTCCGGGTTCTGGCCCTGCGCACGCAGGCCCTGCAAAATGGTTTCATGGGCGCGGACATAGCCCGTCAGGATCGAGAAATCGATACGCAGCTTTTCCTCTTCCTGCTGCAGGATGCGCTGGCCGCCCCAATACAGGACCCCGCCCAGCACCAGCAACAACGGCAGTACGCCAAACAGCGCGATATTGAGCCGGCGCGAGGCGCGGATGACCTTGATGAGCGGCGTGTCCAGTTTCATTTGCAACCCGCCTGGTCGGGAATCGCCAACAATGGCGCGGGCGCCGCCTCGTTGCCGGGTTCGTTGGCCAGCAGGCCATTGAACGTGGGCAGGTCGACCGCCGCCGAAATCAGGAAACCCTGCACGCAGTCGCAGCCGATGCGGCGCAGGAATTGCAGGTCTTCGAGCGTTTCCACGCCCTCCGCCGTGACTTGCAGCCCGAGTTGCCGGCCCAGCAGCACGGACGAGACCAGCGCGGCCGCGCGAACCTCGTCGCCTGCGGCGCCATGGACAAAGGCGCGGTCTATCTTCAGTTCGGTGAACGGAGTCGAGATCAGGCTGTACATCGAACTATATCCCTTGCCGAAGTCGTCTTGCGACAGGCCGAACCCCTTCAACCGCAAGCGACTGGCCCCCATGTAGTAGTTGCCGGGCGTCACGGTCATGTCGTCCTCGAGGAGTTCGAATGTTACGTCTTCGGCCGGGATGCCGCCATGGGTAACCTGTTCGTACAGTTCGTCCGGCAGTTGCGGCCGGTCCAGCAGGCTGACCGGCAGATTCACCGACACCGGGATGCGGTGTCCCAGGCGCCGCCAGGCACGGCTGGCCGCCAGGCTGTCTTCGAGCATGCGCATCAGCAGCTCCAGGTCCAGCCCATAGTCGCGCACGGTGCGCAGGAACGATCCCGGCATCATCAACCCCAGCCCGCGATGCCGCCAGCGCACCAGCGCCTCGGCCCCGACGATGGCGCCGGTCGCCAGGGACTTCTTGGGCTGGAACCACGCCTGGATGCTGCCGTCGCGCAGGGCGGCCACCACGCTTTGGCGGTCCAGCAGGCTGCGGGCATCGTCCTCATCGCCCTGCGGCGTCGGCAGGCCTTCGACCGGCCGGTGCCGCAGGCGGTCCGCCAGGCCCGCGATCTGTTCGCGCGTCACCGGCTTGACGAAGGCCCCCAGCATCGCAAAGCCGCTTTCCTTGGCCATCAGGCCGATGCTGTTGGCGATCCGGCGCGAACACGCGGTGGCGATCGCCAGGATCGGCCGCAGGTTCAGGCGCGCCAGCGCGTGGATGAACTGGGCCCCGTCCATCCCGGGCATGCTGACATCCATCACCACCAGGTGATAGCCCTCGTCGCGGATTCGCGCCAACGCGTCCGGCGCGCTCTCCAGCGTATCCACGCGGCCAAAGCCGGCCTCTTCCAGCAGGTCTTTCAACTGCAGGCACTGCAAGGCGTGATCGTCCAGCACCAGCACTTTGTAATCGGACAGCCTGTTCACTTCAGTTCCTTTGCGATGCCATGCAAGGTTTGCGCCAGTGCCATGAACGGCAGCGGCTTGGACAACACCTGGCTCATGCCCGCCGCCAGTGCACGCTGGGCGACCTCGGCCGCCGAACTCGACGTCAGGCCGATGAGCGGGCCGGCATAGCCGCCGTCCCGCAACGACCGCGCCAGTTCGAATCCGTTGACGATGGGCATGTTCAGGTCCGTCAGCACCAGGTCGAAGCGCTCGGCGTCCCAACGCCGCAGCGCTTGCCCGCCGTCGGACGCCAGCGTCACCGTGCAGCCCAGATGTTCCAGCTGTTCCTGCAGGATCAGCTGGTTGATGGCGTTGTCTTCCACGACCAGCACCCGCAAGCCCAGGCGCCGCGGCCGGGCGCCGTCCGGATCCTGCTCGCCGCCTTCCTCGCCATCCTGCGCCATCCGCACCGCGCGGCAGATGCTGGCCGGATTGCAGGCGCTGGCCAGGCTCTGGCGGCCGGCAGAGGCCATGAACGCCTCTTGCCCCGCCCCCGGCGCCAGCACGCGCACCCGCGGCTGGCGCCAGCGCGGCGCCGTCGCGGCCGGCGGCCAGGCCTGCACCAGCACGGCGCCCGCCAGGTCGGCCGCGTCCGACTGCCTGCGGTAAGGCAAGGCGATCGCGCCGCACGCATTCAACCAACTGCACACATTGGCCACCACCTCGGGCACCGCGCCATCCACATAGACCGCGTGCGGCTGCAACACGACCGGCGCCGCCGCCGACGCCTCGTCCGTCGCGGTCGGCAAGGTCAGGCAGAATGAAATGCTGGTCCCCAGCCCTTCCTCGCTGATCACCGACAAGGTCCCGCCCATCAGATCCGACAGGCGCCGGCATATGGTCAGGCCCAGGCCGGTGCCGGCGACATCCCCATCCTGCCCCGTCGGCCCACGGAAATAGGGTTCGAACAGGCGTGTGCGATGGCTCTCGCAGATGCCCGGCCCGGTGTCCGCCACCTGAAAGCGCAGCCGCACGCGCCCCGGTCCGTCGGGTTCGGCGCGGGCCCGCAGCACCACCCTGCCCGACTCGGTGAACTTGATCGCGTTGCTGACCAGATTGTTCAGGATCTGCAGCACGCGGATGGCATCGCCCTGCGTCGTCGGCGGCATGCCGACCTCGGTAATGGCATACAGGTCCAGGCCCTTGGCCTGCGCCCGGGCCAGGTAATTGGCCACCACCTGTTCCACCACGTCCGCCGGCGAGAAGGGGCCGATTTCCAGCTCTTCCCGCCCCGCCTCGATACGCGAAAGGTCCAGCGTGCCGTTGATGGTGCGCAGCAACGTCGACGACGACTGCTGGATGGTCCGCAGGTACTGCTCCTGCTGGCCGGACAGGCCGGTCAGCGCCAGCAGTTCCAGCGTGCCCAGGATGCCGTACAGCGGCGTGCGGATTTCGTGGCTGATGGTGGCAAAGAACATGGCCTTGGATTCGCTGGCCTGGTCGGTCGCAAGCTTGGCGCTGCGCAGCGCGCGTTCCACCCCTTTCTGCGCCGTGATGTCGCTGATCCCGCACAACACCACGTCTTCGGATTGGTACGTCGTCGCGGCAAACGTCAGGTAGGCGCTGCGGCCATCGGCCAGCGCATATTCCTTGCCGCCCGTCTGCGCGCCCGCCTGGCGCAGCGTTTCACGCCATTGGTCCTGCTCGCCCAGCCACTGCCGCGCGGCCGCATTGGACAACAGCAAGGCCCCGTCCGAGCGCCGCAGCAGGCACAGGCCCACGGGCGCCACTTCGACGATCTTCTGGTTCAGCGCCACACTGTCGACCAGGGCTTCGTACTGCCGCAACGCAGGCCTGACCAGCCGGTTCCGGATATGGCGCACTGCCAGCAGCACGATGGCGATCAGCAGCGCCGCCACCCCGCCCGCCGTCCAGAACGAACGCGCGCCATCTTCCAGCAGATCGCTGATCGGCACGAAATACGCCAGCCGCCAACCTGCCTCGCCCACCGACTTCACCAGCACCAGCGTCTGCGGCCACCAGCCGTCGCCCTGCAACCGGAATGCATCGTGCGACAGGTGTGCGGCCGTCTCGTCGACGCGCGCCGGCAGATTGCCGCTGTGCAGCGCCATCACGCCGTTGCCGTCATACAAGGCGTAGCTCGCGCCGCCGCTTGCGCACTGCGCCTGGCCGACCACCGCGCCCAGTCCGCCCATCTCCAGCCCGATCCAGGTCTGCTCGGCGCCGTCGATATCCACGGGGGTGTACAGGAACAATCGATTGGCCGGATCCATCGGCGGACGCAGCCACACCAGCGGCGTGCGGCCATCGCGACCCGCGCCGGTATCGCGCTGGCGCAGCGCGTGCGCCAGCCAGCGGGAGATATCGTCAGGCAAGGGGGACGTGGCCGCCGCCGTGCCGCCGGCAGCCGCCGCAAGCGCGCCGTCCGCGGCCCGGGCTGCCAGTCGGCGGACCGCCGTATCGGTCGGCGAGGCGTACACGATCTGCGCCTGCAACCGCGCGACGTCCGCGCGATCGCGCGGGGTCAGGATCAGCGCCCACTCATAGCCCCCGTCCGTCTCGACTAGCGGGTCGACGCTGATCTGCCCGGTCTCGCCAAACGTGCGCGGCGTGCGCGACACGGGCATGCGATCGGTATTGCGCACCGCCGATGCCGCCACCGACCGCAGCAACGCCTCGCGCTGGTCGAAATACAGCTGTGCGTTGTAGGCGCCGGCATTCATCCGGCGGCGGTATTTCGAGACTTCCCCCGTGAACGACCAATAGGCGTACAGCGCCGTTCCCACCAGAATGCAGGCCGTCAGGGCGACGGCGAACAGGTGAAGAAGAAGCATGGGCAAACCCGGGGCCGCCGCCGTCAATGCTTCCCGCATGCGGGGCTTTACGATCATGAAATGATCATAAATTTCGACGTCGGCGGCAGGGTTGAGAATATTCTCAAAGGCGGTGCGTCCTGCCAGGCTTGCCACCGAAAGGACTGCGTGAACCCGCAAGGTTTCATCGTCCTACTTGTGGCAACCTGCGTCACCGATCAGTTGAACAGCGGCTTCGCCCGCCTGCGAGGCCAACCGGTCTCCCTGACGATGGACAGCCTGGGCGTGCCCAGCAGCGAGCGCACCATTGCAGGCCGTCACGTCTATACCTGGACGAACACCGAAGTCGACGAGCAGCAACGCATCCGCAACATCTCGTACGATGGCACGATCGACGCCCGTGCCAAGTATGCGCAGGCGTTGAACCATTGACGCCTTGACCGACTGATCCGATCCCAGCCCGCGAATGCCGTCGCCAACGCGCCGGGCCCGGGCACTCAAGGAGCCCCCTCTTGCCTGCCGACGCAGACTCCTCCCGCAATCCCGCCAACGCGGTGCCCACCCACAAACACGACCTGCTCGGCGCAGAGATCATCGTGGCGTCGGGCTATCCCGCCGTGCACGCGCAATTGCCTGCCCTGCTCGTCTGGATGCAGGACATCAACTGGCCCGTCGCCCGCGTGCTGGCGCCCTTTCTGGCCAGCATCGGCGCGCCGCTGGCCGACCACGTGCGCACGATCCTCGCGTCCGATGACCCCATCTGGACCTACAACGTTCTGGCCTATCTGGTCAGCGCATCCGCCCCCCTCGCCCTGGCGGTGGAACCGCAGTTGACGCGCCTGGCGGCGCAGCCCAGCCAGGCCGAGCGCGACGAAGGCGTCGACGAACTCGCCGGCCAGATCCTGGCCACGCTGCACGCAAGCCGCTAAAGGCACCGCGACAAAACCGCCCCCCATCCTCCCGCAAATGTAAAAGAAGTAAACACTTTGAAGCGACGCGGCGCAGGCCTGGGCTGCCACGCGCGACGTGCCGCACGCTCGCCGCAATCCCATCGCCCTATGAAGCGCCCCCGCTTTTCCCGAACCTTGCCCGATGGGAACCCCGGCAACGCCGATCTGCCGGGCAAAACGGGGTACGAACAGGCTGTTGAATCCACGCCACACCCCCCTCTCGCCAGCGTCACAGGCTGCTGGCATGATGCGGCGCGTAGGGAACCTGTCTGGCATCTGAACAAGGAAAACAAACGTGCGATTCAGCTTTTTCAAAGCCCTGGCGGCCTGCCTGTTCGGCGCCGTATTGAGCGGCTGCACCACCTGGGACGTGGCGATGATGCGCCACAAGGGCAAACCGGTGAACGACATCGTGGCCGAGTGGGGCGTGCCCGACCGCGTCTACGCCAGCGACGACCTGCCGGTCGGCCAGTTGGTCTACCAGTGGCAGACCTCCGGCGAAGTCTCGTGGGACGAAGCGGTGGGTACCTTCTACGTGCCCCCGCCCGGCGGCGTCAGCTACGGTTTCGGCAACAACACCGGCACCATCTATCAACGACGCACGGGCGTGGCCAGCTGCTACACCATGCTGCACGTCAATGAGCAAGGCATCGTCGTCGGCGGTGACCTCGTCAACCACGGCACGACCTGCAAGATGTGGTGATGGCAATGCGCCGCGCGCCGCTGATGCGCCCCGCCGGCCGGCCCACCTCGGACAACCCGCGAGAACACACCCGATGACGACCATGAAAGCCACCTCCGCTGCCCTGCTCGCCCTGGCCTTGCTGGCCAGCCCCGCCTTCGCCGCCGAAAAGAAACCCACCGCCGGCGACATCTCGCGCGCCATCGCCTATGCCGACGTGATGCGTGCCTTTGCCTACAGCGAACAAGCCGAGAAGTACAAGGCACGCTACGACAAGATCGGCCCCAGCCAGGACGGCCTGGAAGCCATGACCAACGCCGCCAACCTGATGACCCTGGCCAACCAGGCCATGCGCGCCGCCTGCGCCCGCGAACCGCACTATGTCGAGAAAGGCATCGAGGCGTTTCGTTGCAGCAAGATCAAGTAGTCGCCTGGCGGCAGTGCCAAACGAAAAAGCCCGCAGAACGAAAGTTCTGCGGGCTTTTATTC